>JAQVVW010000228.1 GCA_028698765.1 Methanoculleus sp.
CGCCTCTTGCGAGGAAGAGCGGGACGACGACCAGCATATCGATATCCTCGCTCCGAAACGCCTCGAGCTGCTCCCCAACCGTCGGGGTGTTGAGGCTCATGAACCCGGGTTTGACGATGTAGCCGTCCGACTTCTCGGCGATGAACTTCGCGGTGGTCTCGATCAGTTCCTTATTGTAGGGGAGCTTGCTCCCGTGTCCGACCAGTAACATGCCTTTCATAGTCATATGTTACAAGGTAATACGATACGATATTAAAATAATTACCGATTGGTTCTAAGGGCCCCGGTTCAAGATCCATCCGGCGGCTGACTTCAGGCAGGAGATCGCCCACTGCATCGACCGGCTCTTCACGCACCGGCGGCTCGTGCAGAGCAGGTTTAATACTCCATCCGCCGATGCCTTCCACTGAGTAAACGCCGATACGGATACTGTCCACCCGATCGATGCCGTCTCGGAAGACCGGCCCCGACCCGACACAAATATCCTCTCACACCGCCAACTGATGGAGAAGTATGATGGAAGCATATGATCGTTTTGAGCTCCTCATAAACGATCGGATCGTGAAAACACCGGTGGCGATCGCATCCATGGCCGGGATCGTGGATGCGGCGTACGTCCTCGAGCGGGCGGATCACGTCGGGGCGGCTTTCATCGGAGGCTACTCCATCGACGCTGCCACCATCGAGGCAAGCCGGCGGATGGCCGGGGAGGGCCGAAAAGAGTTCTTATACGACGACCCGCTTGAAGCGCTCGGCCGCGAGATCGACGCCCTGAAACAGAGCGACGTCGTCGCAGGCATCAACCTCCGCGGGAGCACGCCCGCCTCCTACGCCGGGGTCGCCCGGGCGTTCGAGGACGCGGTGGTCTACGAGATCGACGCCCACTGCCGGCAGCCGGCGATGATCGAGGCCGGGTGCGGCGAGTATCTTCTCCAGCACCCCGGGAGACTCGTCGAGATCGTCCGGGCGCTGAAGGCCGAAGACGTGACCGTCTCGGTGAAGATCCGGGCGGGTGTCGCCGCCGACGACACCGCTCTCGCCCGCACCGTCTGGAAGGCGGGGGCGGATATCCTCCACGTCGACCTGATGGACTTCGGGCACAACAAAGTCCGCCAGATCAGGAACGCCTCCCCCCTGACGCTGATCGCGAACAACTCCATCACCACCTTCGATAAAGCAATGGACGCCTTCTCCCACGGGGCCGACCTCGTCTCGCTCGCCCGGAAGTCCGACCCCTGGACGCTTGCCGGACTCGATGCCGCTATCACCCGGTCGGCCGAGGAGGGGGGCTGGTACAATGCCCCGAAACAGCTCTGCCGCGGCGGCGATATCAGGGCGCTCGCTTTCTGCTGCATGCCGGTGAAGGCCTGTCCGCTCCTCCCGGCCCTCGAGAGGGTCGGGCTCTCTCGCGACGACTACCTGAAGTTCAAGCAGGAGGCGGCGAAGGAGACCCCGCTCGAAGACGGGAAGAGCACCTGCTTCGGGAGCCTCGCCTGGTGCTGCAAGATCAGTTCACCCTGCATGTTCCGCAACATGACGCTTGAGAAGAAGGGCCTCTCTCCGCGCGAGTACATGCGGTGCAAGCACCACCTCGCGGAAAAGATCATACACAGGATATTCGATGAAGAAGAGCCCGTCGATGAATCGAGCTGAACGTGCGCAGATGGCGATGATGCTCGAGGTCTCCGCCTACCCGAAACCCGGGAACGTGGACAGGTGCCACGACTATCCGGACACCCGTCTCGAGCACTTCCTCGCTTCGACGATCCTCGCCCGCCCGGTCTTTGATAAAGCCGAGAAGACCGGCGGCAGGGTCGGAAGCCTCATCCGGGAGGCAGTCAGCGCGACGAACGGGCATTCCGGGGGGAATACCCATTTCGGGGCGTTCATACTCCTCATCCCTCTCGTCCTCGGGGGCGATATCGAGGGGGCGCGAGCAGTCATCGCCGCAACCGACGTCGAGGACTCGGTCGAGTTCTACGCGGCGTTCGGCCTCACGAGCGTCCGGATGGCGGAGAGCGACGACCTGGACGTGAACGACCCTGCCTCGGTCGCCGCTATCCGGGAGCGGGGGATGACGCTTGCCGACGTCATGGCCTACTCGGCGCCCCGGGATATGGTCGCCCGGGAGTGGACGAACGGATTCGCCCTGACCCGGCGGTGCGCCGACCTGCTCCACGCGCACGGGTGCGGCAGGGAGTCGATCGTTGCGGCGTTCCTCGATCTCCTCGCGACTGAGCCGGACACCTTCATCGCGAAGAAGCACGGGGAGGCCATGGCGGAGAAGACGATGCGGGCCGCGGCGGAGGTGCTCGACGGGAAGCGGGATCTCGCCGCATTCGATGCGGAGTGTGTCTCCGCCGGGATCAACCCGGGATCGATAGCCGACATCACCATCGCCGGGATATACGTGGCGCTCGGGGAGGGGTGGCAGTGGGACTGCTGACCGAGGGGATCAACGAGGTGATCGCGACCACCGACCACAACGCCGCTCCGATGGGGATCATCAACCGGAACGGCTCGCTCCACATGGTCCTCTTCCGGGGGAGCCACACCGCCCGGAACATCGCACGCGACCAGTGGGTGGTGGCGAACTTCGTCTTCGATCCGGTGATCTACGTCAGAACCGCGTTCGACGACCTCCCACTGGATGCGTTCGTCTCCGAGGAGATCGACGGGACGACCGTCTCCCGTCTCCGTGACGTGGAGGCCTGGGCCGCGTTTGCCGCCGACGTGGAGCGGTCGGGCGGCGAGGCGTTTGTCGCGCGGCTCAGCCCCTTGAAAGAGGAGGTGCTCGATCTCCGGCTGCATCCGGTGAACCGGGGGTTTGCAAGCATCGTAGACGCGACGGTCCATGCCACCCGTTACGTCAAGAACCGCGATCCCTGGCTCGGGCAGCTTATCGAGCACCACAGCGCCCTTGTCAGGAAGTGCGGCGGCGCCCGGGAATGGGAGGCGCTCGAACTCCTCGAAGGGTATATCGCCGATCCGACCCGCGAGTGAGAGGCGGGCCTCTTCCCCGGGAGTGTGTATCCTCACCGGGTTTCATATTTTGCAACATATAATAATATCTATATATGAGAGCCGACCACGAACCGCCCGCAGGGAGGTACCTGGTAATGGCGAAGATCTTTGATACGTTGCAGAACGATGGCAGGTTCGGCCGGCTGGTCGAGATCATCCAGACCCTCGGCGAGGAGAAGACGCTGCAGGGCGAAGGGCCGATGACGTTTTTTGCTCCGGTCGACTCGGCGTGGGATGCGATCCCCGAACCGAACCAGTCGATGATCATGAACGACAGACAGATGCTCTCGCACCTGATCGACTTCTTCACGATCGGCAATCACAAGTGCACGCTTGAGGCGCTCCTCAAAAAGAACGTCGTGCAGACCGTCGAAGGAAACAACATCATGGTCAGGAAGACCGACCGGGGTACGCAGGTGGACACGGCTGTCGTACTCGAGGGAGACATCGAGGCGGAGAACGGGATCATCCATGTCCTGGACAGCGTTCCTTTTGCGACGCTTGCAGAGGCCGAACAGGCCTACCTGTCGACGAACGTTTGAACCCGGGCCGGAGAGCATCGTCCGGCCAAAAACCCTTCTTTTTCTTCCCGGCAAAAGACGGCGGCAGGATACAGCGC
>JAQVVW010000229.1 GCA_028698765.1 Methanoculleus sp.
GGACCGTCTCCCCCGGAGCGACCCGGAACTCCTCCTCCGTCGTCTCGGCGGGGTCGAACTGCTTGACCCAGGTGCCCTTGAAGTAGACTGCGTTCGTGATCACGAGCCGGGTCATGGCGTCGATCGACCCCGCCGGGAGGAGATCGCGGATCTTATCTTCGGTCTTCTCCTCCACCCAGCGGTTGATCGTCTGCCGCGACGGTTCAGCGTCGTTGGCGAAGTCGAGGTTTGTGACGTTTGCCGCATACCACCGTGCGGCCGTATCGACGTACTCCGGGAGGAACGGGTAGGTCTCCTCCGCCCAGAGAGCATTTGCGGTGCGGAGAGTGTAGTTCTGGTCCCCGTTGTTCAGGGCGGCATCGAGCCCGGCAAACCCGGCTCTCCGGAGGGTCTCGTTCACCGGGAGGTGGAGCACCGACCCGATCTCGTCGGCGGTCGTGCCCCGGGCGCCCTCGTAGGTGATCGCGAGGGCCGAGGAGATGCTGTAGGGCGAGAAGAAGATGTTTTTACCCGCGGACGCCGGGTCGCCTGCAATCTGCCGGTAGAGGTCGGCCGCGAACCGGTTGTTCCCCGCCGAGACATTGCCGATGCCTCCGGCATCCGGGCCCGGCGTCTCCTGCCCGGCGGGGGGAGCCGACTGCCCGGACGTCGTTTGCGGTATATCGGTGCATCCCGCGGCGATGCAGCCGATCGTGATGAGGCCTGCGAGAAACAGCAGGCCGATGACCTTTCTGTTCATGGAGTGCGATATGGTGCACCCGATAGTTATACCTGACGTTAACGACGACTCTTTTCGAATCCTTCCCCTCTCAGTGCAGCACCTGTTCGATACGTCTCCTCCCGAGTGCCTCCCGGAACTCGATTGGGAGCATCTGCCAGGTTCAGGTAGACGTAGCGGTAGCCGCCCGGGGATGATCTCCTCAGAACGTTAGCGGGGTGTTGCACCGGAACACCTATGAGCATGCCCGGGAAACAGCCCCGGGCCTGCACATAGTCCTGACATCGTCAGGACGCAGTCGTTTCCGATGTGATGATCCATGGTGATAATGCCCGATGCCCTCATTGCGCTCCTGAAAGACTGGCATTCCGTCCCTGTCGCGACCACCGGAGCCGATGGGGTGCCCAATGTTGCAGCCAAGTCGGTCATGGTCAGGGATCCCGAGACCATCATCTGGGGCGAACTCTATTTCATGCAGACCCACGAGAACCTCTTGCGGCATCCTGTTGCGTCGCTCTGCGTCTGGGAATGGACCCCGCCGTTTACCGCGTACAAGGTGAAGGGGCGCGTGGCGATCCATAGAGATGACGAGGAAACAGCGGCGCTTGACAGGAGCGTCTGGGCAGGGCACACCGGGGAATTTGCGGCTCGCATAGAAGGGATGGCAGCGGTCGTCCTCACGGTCGAAGAGATCTACGACCAGACTCCCCGGTTCGAGGCAGCAGGAAAGCGGATCGCGTAGGCCATAGGGTGAACTGCTTCGTCCTCACTCGCCGTCCGCAGAATCCCCTTCCCGCCCGCTCCTCACCCGACGGTATGCCGGCGCCAGGATGGGAAGACCCGGGTCGAGATCCGGCGGGCTCGAAGACTTGCGGTCGCAAAAGAGCGTCCGGTCGTAGCGAAGGCTCTCTCTCTGCCTCATAGGGAAGCGTTCAGAGAACCGGGGATAAGAACTCGCGCCGCAGGCGGGGTGAAAGTGCAGCCCGGGAGGACAATACCTCTCCCTTCGTGCAGAGGGGTCTCTCTGCCCTGGAATGGTGAATCCTGTCCGCCCGCGTGGTGCCTGTCCCGTGAGACCTCCGCGTTCCGGTGCGAGCATGCCGGATCGGTGCGTCAGCCTGCCGCCCCAGGGCGACTGCGGTGTCCGGGGCCGTTGCCGACTCTCCCGTGCAGGCGGGATCAGAATGGCACTGGTGATCCGGATAGAGGACGAACGCAGAAATAGAGAGGCCAGGGCCGAGATTCGAACCCGGGTCGAGGGATCCACAGTCCCTTAGGATAACCGACTACCCCACCCTGGCAAAGTACTCATAATAATTGGCAGTCGGATTTGATTAAGGTATCTCTCCGGTCTGCCCGTGTTCGATGTCTCCAGGGTTTCATCGACGCGCATCCTGCTGGGGCTCCCGGGCGGTGCCGCGACGGCGCCGGGAAACCCGGCTGCCGTACCACCCCATTCGGCCGCCTTCGGCCGCGGGAATACGCAGCGGGGCGAATTATTAATAGACGCCATGTTCTATAACGTACCAGTCTTCCGGGCGCCGAGCGACGCCCCGGGGGTGGGGGAATCACCCTGACAGCGGCGTGATTCAGGAAAGAACGGCTAATATTTCCGGATTTTTCGGATCAGCCCGTCCATAAAAGATACCTAAGGTGATTATCACGGCAAAGCAATCAACGATCAGGACCCCCATCGTCTGCGTGATGGGCCACGTCGACCACGGCAAGACCTCGCTCCTCGACAGGATCCGGGGCTCTTCCGTGGTTTCGACCGAGGAAGGCGCAATTACGCAGCATATCGGCGCCACGCTTGTTCCCATCGACGCGATCACCCGCATGGGCGGAGCCCTGAGCAAGGTCAGCGTCAACGTCCCGGGCCTCCTCTTCATCGACACCCCCGGGCACCACGCCTTCACCACGCTGCGTGCGCGCGGCGGGGCGCTCGCCGACATGGCGATCGTCGTGGTAGACATCAACGAGGGGTTCCGTCCCCAGACGATCGAGGCGCTCCAGATCCTGCGCAACTACAAGACACCGTTCGTCATCGCGGCAAACAAGATCGATCGCATCCCCGGGTGGCGCGTCCAGCAGAACCAGCCGTTCTTAAAGACGTTTGCCCAGCAGAACGAACGCGTCCAGGGTATGCTCGAGACGAAGGTGTATGAACTCGTCGGCAAACTCTCCGACCTCGGGTTCAACTCCGAGCGGTTCGACCGGGTCTCGGACTTCGCGCGGAACATCTGCATCGTGCCGACGAGCGCCATCACCGGCGAAGGTCTCCCCGACATCCTGATAGTGCTGATCGGGCTTGCCCAGCGCTACATGACCGAGAGCCTCAAGGTCAGTGCCGAGGGTCCCGGCGTCGGCACCGTCCTCGAGGTGAAGGAGGAGCGCGGGCTCGGGATGACGCTCGACCTGATCCTCTACGACGGGAACCTGAAGGTCGGGGACGAGATCGTCGTCGCAGGAAACGACCAGATCATCGAGACGAAAGTGCGCTCTCTCTTGAAACCCCGGCCGATGAGCGAGATCCTTATCGAGGAGCGGTTCGAGCGGGTCAAGTCCGTCACCGCCGCTGCGGGTATCAAGGTCGCCGCCCCGAAACTCGACGGGGTCATCGCGGGCTCCCCCCTCCGCGTCGTCCGGAGCGGCAACCGGGAAGAGGTGATCGAGCGCGTCCGCCACGAGGTCCAGGACATCGAGGTGAACCTCTCCGATGTCGGCGTCATCATCCGGGCGGACACCATCGGCGCCCTCGAAGCGCTCTCGAAGGAACTCGAGGGCCACCAGATCCAGGTGATGCGGGCGACCGTGGGGCCGGTCACCCGCCACGACGTCATCGAGGCGGGGACGATCAAGGATCCCCTCTACAGCGCGATCATCGCCTTCAACACCCCCGTCCTGCCGGACGCGATCGACGCCC
>JAQVVW010000007.1 GCA_028698765.1 Methanoculleus sp.
GCCTGGGCGCTCTGATCCCCGGCACCTATTTTACCTCGTGCGCCTATCCCGGCCGGATGACAGGCAACCGATACCATGACCCGGTGGTGGAGACGCTTGCGCGATCGGATCTCGATACGCTGATCGACGAGCGGATCCGCCTGACCGTCAGTTACGCGAAGGAGCATTCGCCTTTCTACCGCCGGTGGTTCGAGCGGCACAACATCCGCCCGGAGGCTATCCGGGAGCATGAAGACCTCCGGGACCTCCCTATCATCTCCGGGGCGACGATCCGGCGATACCAGCCCCCGCACGAGCAGGAGTTCTGCTTCAAGAGCGTCCCCTGGGAGGCGGTCTTCACGGTCAACGAGACCTCCGGGACGAGCGGTATTCCGAAGAGTTTCTTCCTCACCTGGGAGGACTGGGAGCGGTATGCGGAGAAGTACGCCCGGCTCTTTGTCTCGCAGGGCTTCGAGGCCGGCGACCGGGTGGTGGTCTGCGCCTCCTACGGGATGAACGTCGGTGCGAACACCATGACCCTCGCCGCCCGCGACATCGGGATGGCGATCGTCCCGGAGGGGAAGTGCACCTTTCCGGTCAGGGTGATGGAACAGTACCGCCCGACGGCGGTGATCGGGAGCGTCTTCAAGCTCCTGCGGCTCGCCAGCAGGATGGAGGCGGAAGGGCACCCGCCCGAGGAGGCGGGCGTGAAACGCCTCGTCGTCGGGGGCGAGAGTTTTGCCCCGGAATCGAGGCGTTACCTGGAGGAGGTCTGGGGATGCCCGGTCTACAACTCCTACGGGAGCACCGAGGGGACGATGTGCGGCGAGTGCACCCGCCAGGCAGGGCTCCACATCCCCGAGGATCTGGTTCACTTTGACCTCTACGACCCCGGGATGAACCGGTTCGTCCATGACGGCGAGACCGGAAGGCTGGTCTATACGACGCTCCTTGCACCGGGCAAGAGGGCGGGGACGCTTCTCATCAACTACGATACCGAGGATACCTGCTCGGTCGTCTCGCGGGAGCGGTGCGGGTGCGGGCGGACGCACATGCGGATCGCCTCTCCCCGGCGGGAGGCGGAGACGTTCCTGGTTGCCGGGGTCCCGCTCAACCGGGTGGATGTGGAGGCGGCGGTCTTTGCGCCCGAGAACATGGCTCATCTGAACGGAGAATACGAGGCGTTCATCTACGGCGGCGACGAGGCGGGAGAGACCATCCTCCGGGTGAGCGTGGAGTGCCTCGATCCCGCCCGCGCCGATGCGGACGATATCGGGGAGACGTTCCTTGCCGCCCTCCTGAGGTCGGTTCCGGCTCTTTCGGCGGCATACGAGGACGGGTCGCTCCAGATTCTCTGCAGCGTCGCGCCGCCGGGCGGGCTCGAACTCCACCGGGCGCCCGGCCGGCCGAAACGGATCGTTGACCGGCGGTAGGGTGCGAAGGTGGGGGCAGCCCACTACCGCCGCCGCACCAGGTATCCGGCCAGTCCCGCCGCGAGGGCGGCCGCCGCCGGGAGAACGGATCCTGCCGCGGTCGGCGTGGGGCTCGGTGTCGCCGTCGTCGGCGGCGGGGTGGTGGCGGCCGGGGTTGCCGTCGGCGTCGGGGTCACCGCCGCCGCCTCGACGACGGTGAAGGTGGTGCTTGCGGTGGCGTCGCCCTCGACCCAATCGATGGTCACGCTGTACTCGCCGGGCTCGAACCCGGTCGTGTCGACGTCGAACGACCAGGTGTTCGCGGCGGCGTCTCCCTCCTCAACAACGGCCGTTCCGGCCGTCCCTCCCGCCCCGGAAGGCGCGGACTTGTTCGTCGGCGCAAAGCCGACCGGCGTCACCGTGATGAGCAGGCGGTTGCCCGGGGCGAGGTTCGTCGTTCCGCCGATGGTGACGGTCTCGCCGGCGGTGACCGTCCCGATCTCGTCGACGCCCATCTCCTGTGCGGCGGCAGTGCCGCAGATCCATGCCGCAATCACGAGCGCGGCCGCGATGCCGGCAAATCTCCTGACGTTCATGCCTTCTCTCACCTCATCTCTCCTTCCTGCACGGCAGGATAAGAAGTTACCCGGGCCCGGAGAAACCAGCCTGTTTTTCTCTCTCCTGCAGTGCAACACTCCTCGGTTATCCTTGTGGGTGCAGACATGCTCGAAGACCAGCAATGGCAACCGGTGCCGGGGACCGCCGGTGCCCGGGAGATCCGGCTCGCCCTCCTCCGGGAAAGAAATGCGGTCGGTCTCCTGATCCGGGGCTCCAGCCCCCTCTCCCCCCGGAGAATCCGGTTCTACCGGCTGAAGTTCGGGCTCTCGGGAGCGGCGCTCGCGATATCCCGGGACGGTGCCGGCCTCTTCCTCCTCCTCGCCCCCTCCCCCTGGCCTTCCCTCTCCCGGGGCAAGATACTTACCTCCGGCCCCCGTAGCAGGGAGAGATGGAGGGAGTTTTCTGGTAGAGATGGAGCACGTCCCCGGCGAGGACCGCGGCAGGGTGATCCTCTACGCCCTGAGCACCTGCGGCTGGTGTGCCCGGACGAAGGAACTTCTCATCGACCTCGGCGTCGGGTTCTCGTATGTCTACGTGGATCTGCTTGCGGGGGAGGAGCGCGACCGAGTGGTCCGGGAGGTCGAACGCTGGAACCCACGGCTCTCGTTTCCCACGGTCGTCGTCGGTGACGCAACGGTGATCGTGGGGTTCCGGGAGGGAGAGATCCGGGAGGCAGTCGGTGCCTGATATGGTGAGTGACGGGGAGGTGGACCGGCTCATGCGCGACCTCGAAGCCGAGGCGGAGGGCGGCGGATATCACCTGAATCCCGACCGGGAGTTCACCTGCGATCTCGTCAGGGGCCTGCTTGCCAACCGGGAACGTTACGGCTACATCTCCTGCCCCTGCAGGCTTGCCTCGGGAGACCGGGACGACGACCTCGACATCATCTGCCCCTGCGACTACCGCGATCCCGATCTCTCCGATTATGGGGCCTGCTACTGCGCGCTCTACGTCACCGCCGACGTGGAGAGCGGGAAGCGTGTCGCCGCCCCCGTCCCGGAACGGCGGCCGCCCCCCGCGGAGCGCAGGCGGCAGAAGGAGGAACGAGCCGCGGCAGGCCGCGCCCCGGGAACCCTGAACTACCCGGTCTGGCGGTGCCGGGTCTGCGGCTACCTCTGCGCCCGGAACGAGCCGCCCGAGACCTGCCCCATCTGCCGGGTGCCCCGCGACCGGTTCGAACGGTTTATGTGAGTCGGGAGCCGGGCGAGGCAGGCGTAGGCGAGGAACGCGACGACGATCCCGTTCACCGGGGGGATGCCGGGGACGGCGAGCGCAGCGAGGGAGCCTGCGGCGTAGGCCGCGAGCCCCGGCAGGTTGAACCGGGGGAGGGCTGCCTCCTCGAGCGCGGGGTAGCGTCCCCGGTAGCGGACGAAGAAGTCGGCCATGATCACCCCGCCGAGCGGGGGGATGAAGACCCCCATCATGACCATGTAGGGGATCAGCCAGTCGTACATCCCGAGCAGGGCGAGGCCCGTCCCTGCAGCGGCACCGGCGAAGGTGACCAGCCTTCGGCGTTCCGTCCTGAAGAAGTGGCACCCGGCGACCGAGAAGTTGTAGATGGTATTGTCCTGTGTCGTCCAGATGTTTAAGAAGAGCATCAGGACGCCGGCGGAGAGAAGGCCCTGAACCGCCAGCACCTCGACGATGTCGGAGAGGCCGTAGACGGCGGCACCGACGGCCCCTGCGGCGACCATCAGCCCGTTCCCGAAGAAGAAGGCAAGGAGCGTAGAGCCGACGGCGGTCCGGGCCGATCCGGCAAACCGCGTCCAGTTGGCGACCTGGGTCCCGCCGGCGACAAAGGTGCCGACGACGATGGTGAGGGCTTCGGCGACCGTGAGCGTGCCCGCCGACCCTGTCGTGAGGAGGCCGTCGATACCGCCGGCGCTCCTGAGGGCAACCGTACCGCTTATCGCGATGAGGAGGAGCATCGCCGGGACCGCGACCTTCGAGAGCGCTGCAAGCCCCCGGCAGCCGATGTACGCCGTCAGGCAGAACCCAAGGCCGAAGACGAAGATCAGGGGTATCTCCCACCCCGCACCGAGGTTCAGGAGGCGGACAAGGATGATCGCGATCGTCGCGGCCCCCCAGGCGTACCACCCGATCTGGGTGAGCCCGAGGAGGGCGTCGGACCATCGGCTGCCTGCATCGCCGAACGCAAACCGGGCGGAGAGGACGGTGGAGAGGCCGCTCCTGTAGCCGACGTAGCCGAGACCGGTGACGTAGGCCGCGAGGATAGCGCTCCCGCAGAGTATGATCAGGGCAAGGTCCGGCCAGAACCGGAACGCAACCCCGATCTCCGCGCCGCCCCACATCGTGGCGGAGAAGAAGGTGAATCCGAGCAACACCAGGCTGATCGGCCAGAACCCCTGTCGGACGCTGCCCGGGACGGCGGAGAGTGGGTAGTCCTCCGTTTCACTGCGATCCGGCGTCTCGCCGTCTCGATATCCCCTGATTACTGCTGTTCTCGCGATGGTTGAGTATCTCTCCCGGCAGGGAAAATTCTTTCCGGATGTGTTTGCCGTTTGATCTCCGCGCGGCGGCATGTCATGTGGTGAAAACCGATCTTATGCGGTCTTGCCCCTCCCTCCCCAGTTCCTCACCCTGCCGGAGGCAGAGATGAGGTGCGTTATACCGAAAAAACCGTATATCGTCGCCGGCCGATCCAGAGGAGTCATATATTGGACAGGATGATTATCCTGTATGTCGAGGGTTCGGATCAACGACGGAGACCTCCCCACCGGTTCCGGCGTGGAGGGGGGACGGAAGAAGGTGCCCGACGAGGCCCCGGCCCCCGCCCGCCGGGAGCCCGAACGGGAGACTGCGAAGAAGGAAGAGAGCCACGCGAAGTCCCGGCGGAGAGAGCCTCTCTTCGGGGATGGCGACGAAGCCGATATCTTCTACACGAAGAAGTAGGTCATCTCAGTACCTGGATATCCCTGGAGGAGGCCACCACCACCTCCCGTTTCCCGCGATAGGTCTGGACGACCCCGTACAGCGTTACGTTCTCGTTTTCGTGCAGTTCAAGCCCGGCGGCCACGTTCTCCGGCAGGAAGACCGCGGTGCCGTTGACGGTGAGGATCAGGTGCCCGCCGCTTGAGGTCTTCGTGATCCCTTCGATGCTCCCTTCGAGGAGGACCAGCGCCCCGTCCGGAACCTCCGGCGAGTACGGCTCCGCCACCAGCGGCTGGCCGACGGCGTCGAAGAGGAGGTGCGCCGCAAGCACGATCCCGACGACGCATACGAGTGTGCCGAGTGCTGCTTTCTCCTGCCGTTCCAGCATGATAACCTCTATCGACGTCCGGGCTAATAAGATCCGTCAGTTTGATATGTTAACAGTGTTAACTACACTGTATGGATGATGTGAACCTGCCCCCCTCCTCGAGAAAGATCCTTCTCCTGCTCGAGGACGGGGGTGCCCTGACCCACAAGGAGCTCGTCCGCCTCAGCAGCCTTGCTCCCCGCACCGTCCGATACGCTTTAAAACGACTCAAAGACAACGATATGATCGTGGAGAAGTTCAACTTCAGGGACGCACGCCAGATCCTCTACGAGTACAAGGACTCTCAGATGGTGTCTGCACAATGACCGAACCCTCCCCCTGCGACATCATGCGGTGCGACACCCTCGTCCGGAGCCTGCTTCCCAGGATGCGTGCCGAGATGGTCTACCGTCTGGTGAACGAGCGGGGGATCAGCCAGAGCGAGGCCTCGAAACGCCTCGGGATCAGCAGGGCCGCGATATCCCAGTACATGAGCCGGAAACGCGGATTCAACCGGGAAGATCTCCCCGACAACCTCGAACTGGTCATCGAGCGGTGGGTCTCCGCCGTCGCCTCCGGTGAAGGGACGATCACCATCTGCGACGTCTGCCGCTCCGCTGAGTTTGCCGGCAACCGGTGACGTTTCAGGTGCGCCTCCGCCGGTAGAGGTAGAGCCCCGTCAGCGCGACGAGTGTGCATGCCGCCGCCGCTATTTTGAGCCGGTCGGGCTCCGCGCCGCTTGCTCCACTCCTGTCCGAAGCCTCCCAGTCATCCTCAAAGACGGCGATGTAGTACCTGGCGATATCCGGGTGCTCGACGATCACGCCTGCTTCCCGGTTGAACGCCGGTGAGTTGGCGTTCCAGTTGATGCTGCTGACGAGCACCGCTTTTCTGTCGACAACGACGCCCTTGTTATGGATCTTGCCGAGATCGTTCGCTTCGAGGTCGGCGAGCCGGGCTTCGAGCGGCAGCCCTTCGGCCGCGGCGATCCGGTTGATGATCTCGACCATCTCGTCGTTGTCTGCATCGCCCTCGGTGTTGAACCAGGCAGAGTCGAGGAGCACCCGCACCGCGACGCCCCGCCGGGAGGCGTCGATCGCGGCCGCGAGGTAGGGGTTGAATTCAGAGGCCGTCTCGTTCGTGATGTAGGCCTGCTCGATCGCGATGCTCTCCTCTGCGCTCTCGATCAGTTCGAGGATGAGGACGCTGGTGTCCGGGGATACGACCGGGGTCACCCGCGCCCCCTCGGCGCGGCAGGGGGCGAACTCGATCGTGTAGTCGGGCGCCCAGGGTGTGTAGAGTTCGGCCGCCGTCCCTTCGAGCGGGACGATGTCGCCGCCCGCCGCATCAAAGAGGAAGACCTCCCGGAAGTAGGCCGCGAGTCCCGGGTCTTCGAGGAGGATGCCCCACCCGCGGTTGCCCTGCAGCCCCGGTGCCGGGTAGCCGCCGGGCTTGAAGTTCTCGCTCCCGAGGAGGACCGTCCTGCCGTCGATGACGATGTATTTCGCGTGGTCGTAGCGGTACTTCGCGTGGGCGGCATCGGTCGTCGTCATCGCGAGAACCGGGATGCCGCTCCGGTTGAGGGCGCCCGCGACCGCCCGCCCCTCCGGCGAGACGCCGCCCACCGGCCCGCCCTCGAGGAGGACGGTCACGGTAACCCCCCGCTCCCGGGCGGCGATGAGGTCGCTTGCCATCTTCTCATCGGTGAACTCGTAGACGTTCACGAGGATCTCGCGCTCCGTACCCGCGACGGCCGCCGAGAAGACCTCGTAGGAGCAGTCCGGGGCGACGAACGCGGTCACGGCGACGTCTTCGAACGTTCTCGGCGCGAGACGGGACTGGCCGATGGCGAGCGGGCGCGGGTCCCAGACGCCGTCATCGAGGTAGTGGATCTGCCCTTCGCGGGCGGAGACGTCGCGGGGCCAGGCGATCTCCTGGACGAGGGTGGTTCCCCGGTAGAGGAGGAGTTCGTCCGCCCGGTTCGCCATCAGGAGGTTTCCGTTCGGGATCACGTCCGGCACGGCCGGTGTCCGTTCCTGGATCTCGAAGTCGGGGAGGTAGCCGTGCGCCCTCTCGAACGCGGGCCCGCTCCTCGCGACCACCAGTCGCCCATCGATCCGCGTTCCGGGCGGGAACCGGTAGCCGCCCTCGCCGTCCGAGAGGACGTAGCCGTCGAGAACCCCGCTTCCCTCGAGCACCAGGTACTCGTCGAGGTCGCCGGACTGGTAGGGGTCCGGGCAGAACTCGACGATCAGGACGGCACCGGCACAGCCGGCGAGGAGGCAGAGGAGCAGGACGGCAGCGGCTATCCGGCGCATACGTAAAGAGTTATGTCATCGCCGGTTTAATAGCAGAGCGATATGGATTCTCCTCTCTCCCCGCTGGTCGTCAAGGTCGGAGGGAGCCTCTTCGATCGGGTCGTCCCCCTGCTCGACCTCTTCAGGGAGGCCGGACGCCCTGTGCTGATCGTGCCCGGCGGCGGGAAGTTCGCCGACCTCGTCCGGCGGCTCGACGTCTCCGAGGACGCCGCCCACTGGATGGCGATCGCCGGCATGGAGCAGTTTGCGTGGTACATCGCTTCGCACGGCATCCCGGCAACCCCCGCCATCGCGCTTCCCGCGGAGGCGACGGTCCTCCTCCCTTACTGCGCTCTTCGCGAGTTCGATCCCCTTCCCCACTCCTGGGGCATCACCTCCGACACCATCGCCGCCTGGGTCGCTCGCGAACTCTCGGCCGATCTCCTCCTCCTGAAGTCGGTCGACGGCATTCACCACCGTCGGAGACTCCTCGAGCGCGTCGAGGATCCCACGATCACTCCCGACGAGGTCGATCCCACGTTCATCCGGTTTGTCTTCGAACACGATATCGCGGCCCGGGTAATCAACGGCAGGCACGACGACCGTGTCCGCCGTGCTCTCCGTGACGAGCCGGTCGTCGGGACTCTCGTCGATCCGAGATTTTAACTGCTGCGGCAGCGATATGATAGGTTAACATTCGAGGAAGCAATGATGACAGCGAGAGAACGATGTACCTCCTGTAACGCCACACTGGCCGAAGAAGGCTCTACCTGGTTCCCATGCCCGTCGTGCGCGCACCAGGTCAGCCGGTGCTACCGGTGCAGGGAGCAGAGCATAGGGTATACGTGCCCGAAGTGTGGGTTCCAGGGGCCGTAACCATGGGAAACGTAGCCATAATCGTGAAGATAATGCCGGAGTCGCCGGATGTCGACCGTGAAGCGCTTAAAGCGGCGATCAAGGCGGCCGTCCCGGTCGACGATATTCGGGAAGAGCCGATCGGCTTCGGTCTCGTGGCGTTGAAAGCCGCCGTAGTCGTCCCCGACAGTGCCGGGGCTCCCGATAAGGTCGAAGCAGCGCTCCAGAAGATAGAAGGCGTCGCAAGCGCCGAGATCGTCGAATCTACTCTTGTATAAGTGGGATCCTCGATACCCACTTTTGTTAACAGGTCTCTTCGAGCCGTTCCATCACGTCGGCGGTGATCGTGTGGATCTTCTTGACCGACTCGCGGAACCCGGCGACTTCGCTCTCTTCGAGGCTGAGTGGAACCGGAAAGACGCCGTCGCGGTTGATGCGGGCGGGCACCCCGATGCAGACATCGCCGATCCCGTGGATCTCGCTCTTGGTGTAACTTGAGACGGTGAGGATGCGGTTTTCGTCTCCGAGGATCGTCCGGACAAGCGTTGCAATCGCTTCTCCCGGCCCGTAGACGGTCGAGCCCTTATCCCTGATGATCGCCTCGCCGCTCGTTTTGACGGTCTCGATCATCTCCTGTGCGGGCAGTCCCGAGAAGGTGGGCAGGTTCGTGATCCGGATGCCGCCGATCGTCGTCGCCGACCAGAGCGGAACCATGCTGTCGCCGTGCTCGCCGATGATACGGGTATGCACCTCGCTGACGTGGACGCGGAAGTACCGCGCAATCAGGGACTTCAGGCGCATCGAGTCGAGATGCGTTCCGAGGCCGAAGATCTGTCTCGACGGGAGCCCCGAATACTTCAGGGCGACGGCGGTCATGACGTCGACAGGGTTTGTGACGAGAAAGAGGATGGCGTCGGGCGATGTTCGACCGATCGTCTCGGCGGTCTCGGCAATGATCTTTGCGTTCTCGAAGGCGAGGTCATTTCGGTCCTGTCCCGGCCGGCGGGGCACCCCTGCCGTGCAGATGATGACGTCCGAGTCTTTTGCGTCGAGAAGACTGGTGCTGTAGGAGAGGCGGACGTCGGTGCCGCGTGCAGCAAACGAGTCGGATAGGTCACGGCAACAGCCCGCGAGAAAATCTTCGCGTCCGGGCCTCCCGACGAGCAGCATGTCGCTGACGTAGGGGATCTCGGATATGGTGTGGGCCGCAAATGTGCCGACGTTCCCTGTAGCCCCAAGAATCGTTACTTTTGTCATGGAGATCGCCGTTGGGGACACGTCCTCGGTCGACCGTGCGCACAGGCATTCACCGCAGCATCCCTCCTCCACCCCGCAACCCCATGGGCGCCGAACGTCCACGGTAAGTCTGCTCCCTTCCGGGCCTGAACCGGTACCCGCGGCAAAAGGTCGCCACCCCCTCCGGGGCTTTGATCCCTCTCCGCCGACCTCATGGGACGAGGCTTCTCCGTCGGGACGCAACGGATTCTGCAGGCCGCTGCGGCCTTCTCCGGACTTCGCCTCCCGCGTAACGACGGTTTCGGGTGACAGGTGACGCCGAGCCACCCGGGCTAGTCCCCATATATACTGGAGTCTATGGGATAAAAATAGCTCCGCCCACCCGGGCACGCCAGGCTCCGGTGATCTCCTCGACCTTGCGCCCATCGTTCTTCTCGAAGAGGTCGAGGGCGGCAAGATCGATACCGGGCGGGAGGACGGCCGGAAGCAGCCGCAGGTCGCCCTGGTAGACCTCGATCTCCTGCTCCCCGGCGGCGCTGGCGACCCTGACGGGATCCCGCGCGACCGGCCGGCGGCGGAGGTCGTCGTAGGACCGGTGCATCGTCACCTCCCCGAGACCGAGGAACTCCCGGTTCACCGCAATGTTGCAGGCGGTCCAGAAGGCCGCGGCGAACCAGGCGTCGTTCGCGATCACGTGGGGAACTCCCGCGCGGGCGGCGGCGATGCCGAGGGTCCCGGCGCCCGAGCAGGCGTCGACGAACGTTCGGGGGCGGTGCCGGTCGATCTCGCGTTCGAGCGAGAGGATCTTCTCGTCGCGGTCACGCGGGAACTCGACGTGGAGGGCAGACTGCTGTTTGTAGACGACGACCGGCCCCGCACGGGTCGGGAAGACGTCAGCCCGGACGTCGCAGCCGGAAAGAAGGGTGTAGGCCTGCGGCTCGGCATCGGTATCCGTGATCCCCGGTGTTCCGGCACCCGTCCTGACGACCCCCCGGACCTCGGGAACCTCGGCAACCAGGCGGGCGGCGGCACGCTCCCCGACCGACCGGGAGAGGAGGACGAACGACCTCGCCGGGAGGTAGGGGGCGGAGCGCATCGCAAACCCGGGATGGGCGAGCGGCGTTCCGACCGCGGCGAGGGGTTCGGTCCCGGCGAGATCCCCTTCGGCGACCATCACCCGGTATATGTGGGCGAAGACCTCGTCGATGAACCGTTTGGCGCAGGAAGGACAGGGCTCCGCCGTATCGATATCGGGGGGGGCGCTCCTCTTGTCGTAGACGAGCCCCATGCAGTCGGGGCACGGGGCGAAACGGCCCGGTAGTTCCGCGAGGATGGTGCGGGCGTCCGTGACGCAGTCGTGTCCGCAGACCGGACAGTGCATGACTCTGCGTTGGCCGTCGAGACATAAATATGCGAGCGCCGCCCGTCCGTCCCGATCTTCATCAGGTCCGCTCCATCAGTATCCCCAGCCACCGTGTCTCTTCACAGCCCGAGAGCGCCGCTTTTATGAGCAATGTCAGGGGCGCTGCCAGAAACAGCCCCGGGACACCGAGCACCAGCGTCCAGGCGAGGACCGAGAGGACGATCACCGGTGGCGAGATCTCGAGCGCCCGCTCGGCAGGGTAGGGCAGGAGGAGGCGGCGGGCGAGAACGTCGATGACAAAGATGCCGACCGCAACCGCAAGCGCCCCCAGAAGACCGCCCTGGAGCCAGGCAAGCCCGATAGGGGGCACCGATGCAATAGGCATCCCGAAGTAGGGGATGTAGCCGAGCACGACGATCAGGACCGCCCAGAGCGCCGGGGCGTCGACCCCGAGGAGCAACAGGAGGATCGCGACGGCGATGCCGGTTGCAAGCCCGCTTTTGGTGCGCAAGGACGCGTATGCAGCCAGGCTGCTCGCGGCGCGGCTGAGTTCCGTCATGGCGCCGGATCCGAGGCTCCGGGCGAGTCTCCCCCGGAACGCGTCTGCCTCCAGAAGCATGAGGACGGTTACGATCAGGATGACCAGAAAATCGATGGCCAGGAGAGAGAGTCCGGCAAGGATCTCCCAGAGCGGCGGGATGAGCACGGAGCCGTTCGGTGATCCGGGCGGTTGTGCCGATACCGGGACCCCCAGGTCTGCAAACCACGACTGCAGCGCCAGGGCTTGCGCCTGTAAGAGGTCCCGGTAAGCAGGCAGCGCGCTGTCGAGCTCGATGAGCGAGAGGCTCAGGAGCGTGACGAGCAGCAGGGTAACGCCGGCGATCACCCCAACCATCGCCAGCACCCCTGCCACCCGGGGCAACCCGCGCTCTTGCAGGCGGTGCACGGTCGGTGTGACGATGATCGCCAGGATGAACCCGACGAGCACCGGGTTCATGATCGCGGCACCGAAGTACATACCGGTGGCGGCGACGGCAGCGATGACGACGACCCGGGCGAGGGATGCGAGGCAGGAGGGGGCGGGCACGGTCACCCCCCTCGAAGAGTTACGGTCGTCGGGGGGTTGCCCATTCCTCACAACCCCGAAAGCTGCCCTTTCCCGGCCCGGGCCCCCTCACCCGCGAGGTTGCGGCCGATCTCCTTCTGTGAGAGTCTGATCGCGGCGCCCCCTCTCTCCGGCACCGCCGACGTCCGGGCAATCATACCGGGACCATCACGGTCACGAGCCCTTCGCGAAGCCAGCCCCAGGCGTCCCGGAGACGGGTCTCCGGGAAGTAACGCACGTCGACCCCGGTAAAGCCGACAAAGAGTCCCGGGAGGTGGTTCATCCATTCCCGCCACCGCTCTCCGCCGACGACGGCGATCCGATCGACCCTCTCAAGGCCGGGCCATTCCCTGAAGGCGTCCCACCCCTCCCCCGGCCTCCAGCTGCGGAACCCCTCGACCTTCAGGAGGACGCGGATGTTCCTGTGGTTGTTCATCGCTCGTTCGAGCTCGGGGATCAGAAGGGTGGTATACTCACTCTCGCTCAGTTTTCCGTCGAAGCGGAACCCGACCACGGGCCCTGAACTCTCCTTCATCCGGTCAAGCATGGGTGCCTCTATAGCGCTCTGAAGAAAAAAAGGTATGGCTCTCTGGCGGGAGATGCACCACCGGCGTACTGATCCTGCTTCTCCACCCGGGTCTTCCGGGGTGGGCAGCCCTCGTTATGAGAGGAGGCGCTGCCGTGCGTGCGGGCCGGTTCGTTATGCGGGCCTCCAGAGGGCAAAGACGATCGTCAGCGCCCCTCCGATGATGGCGAGGACCGCAAGGATCGTCACCAGCGTGAGAGCGGCGATGAACGGGTTTGCGATCAGAATGAGCCCGAAGATGATGCTCACGATGCCGAGAACTCCCGCTCCCAGGCCCGCGCCCGAAAATCCCCGTACCAGATGGACGGCCCCGATGACCAGCCCTGCCACGCCGACGATGATGGCAAGGAACGACGGAAGGAGGACGGTGCTGTAGAGCGGGTAGGCCAGAACCAGGATGCCGGCGAGGATGCCGAGGCCGCCGACGAGCGCCTTCCATCCCCGGTCGGACCCGTCTGAATAGAGGCTTAGCAGGACGAATACCCCATTGATCATCCAGTATATGCCGAGGAGCACGGTGAGAACGAGAAGGACCCCGATGGGGTACGCCAGGAGCAGGATACCGAGGGCAAGGGCGATGATGCCCTGGAGCAGCACGAGCCACCGCGGCAGGGGAACCGATGCGCCGAGTCCGGGCCTGCCGACGCCGGATGTTACGTTTACCATACCGCCGTCAAGACAGCGTTTCCTTATATAACCGTATACCCGTCTCGGTGATGGGTGATCGCCCGGGGGTGGGAAAGGGCTATATCCGCACCTGCTCTCCCTGCGAGACGGGAAGGCGGGGTGCGATCTTCCTCACAGCGGCGCTTATCCGGGTTCGTCAGGCTGCAAAGGCGCTGGCGACAGGCTTTCTCGTCGCCGTGCTCCTCCCCCACGCTCTCGACCGAGATCACGCTGGAAGATTACCGGACACGCTCCATCGGCTTCCGGGTGAAGGAGTCGATCTCCCGTCTCTTCTCGCCGCTCGGGTGAGATCCTTCACCGGTTCAGCCGGCCTTCGACGAACTTCCTGATCTGCGGGAGGCCCTGCTCCCAGCGGGCCTGGAGGATGGGGACGGTGTAGGGGATGTGGTGCGGGAGGACCACGGTCCCCATCACCGCCTTCTCGAGGAGCGGCCGCTCGCGCCCGATGACGGCGGTCTTCTTTGCCCGAATGGCGTCCAGGAACTCTTCAACGGTATCGGCCTCGGCGCAGGTGACGACCCCTCCGAGCTCGTAGAGGAGGTGGCCGTCGGTTCCGCCGGTCCTCCCGAGACCGTGGGCGACGGCGAGCCCGGCCGCCTTCAGGTTATGGCTCCGGGCCATCCCGCCGCAGATCACCTCGAGGGCGTCCAGGCGGGAGAAGACCTCTTCACCGATGCATGCGCCGGCGACGCACCGCTGGACGCCCCGGTTCAGGAAAGCGTAGCCGCAGGGGTGCGCCTCGACGGCGATGCAGGCGTAGCCTTCCCGGCGGTCGAGGATCTCGGGCGTATTAAGGCGTATCGCGGTGTACGGGCCGTTCCTCCGGTTCATCTCGACGTGACGCCGGTAGAAGTCCCGGAGGTCGGATACCGAGTAGAAGTAGAGCAGGATGTGCGGGCCGTCGCTCGCGCTGACCTCGATTCCGGGGATGAGGGGGACCCGGATCCCCTGCCGCTCCGCCTCGACCACGCCGCTGACCTGGTTGTGGTCGGTGATCGCAAGCCCGATCTCTCGCCGTGCCGCGAGTTTCAGCGCATCGCGTACGCGGGTTGTGGAGTCGGAGTGCCGGGTATGAAAGTGAAGGTCCGCCGGGAGCAGCCCGAGACGCCGGATCTCTTCCGGCATGGGCTTTTCGAATACGATGTCTTTATAATAGTGCATGGGGCGTCTGTCTGATC
>JAQVVW010000230.1 GCA_028698765.1 Methanoculleus sp.
TCACGGAGGACGAGGATAGAGCCCTCACGGACAGCGAGGCGATCTGGCTCATCTTCCGCTCGGGGATGACCACGAGCCGGATCGTCACCGATCTCTCGGGGAGGGGGCTCGGGCTTGCGATCGTGGAGGACAGCGTCTCCCGTCTCGGGGGAACGGTGACGGTCTCCTCGACCATCGGCAGGGGGACGGCGATAACCCTGACCGTCCCGGTGAGGATGGCCACCCTCCGCGGGCTGCTCGTCCGCTCTGATCGGCAGGCCTACGTCCTCCCGATGCAGCAGGTGAAGCAGGTTCTCCGGGTTCGCCCGGACCCTCTGGCCATCTCGAAGGGGCGGCCGACGATCTACCTCGCGGGGGAGACGATCGAGGTCATCCGGCTCACCGAGGCCCTGGGCATCCCCCCGTCCGGCCCCGGCAAGGAGGAGGACCGGCCGAAACCCCTCGTCATCATCGCATATGGGGCCGGGCAGATCGCGTGCCAGGTCGACGAGGTGATCCGGGTGCAGGAGATCGTCGTCCGGCCGCTCGGCAGCCAGCTCATCTCCGTGCGGAGGATCGACGGGGCCGTGACCCTCGGGGACGGACGCCTGGCGCTCGTGCTCGATCCTCTTGAACTGATCCAGGACGCGATGCAGGCGGAACGGCCGGTGCCTGCATCCACACCCCCGCAGGCGGCGCTGCAGCGGATCCTGGTTGTCGACGACTCGGTCACATCGCGCGCCCTCCTGCAGGCGATACTTGAAGGGGCCGGATATCAGGTGGAGACCGCTGTCGACGGGATCGACGCATTCGCAAGGCTTAAGCAGCATGAGTTCGATATGGTCGTTTCAGATGTTGATATGCCCCGGATGAACGGTTTTACGCTCACCGAGAAGATACGGGCCGGAGGCAGGCAGGTTGCCGCGATCCTGGTGATGCTGGTCACTTCGCTCGGTTCACCTGAAGACCGGGAGCGGGGAAAGACGGTCGGGGCGGACGGATATATCGTCAAGAAGAACTTCGAGGCGGAAGAGTTTCTCAAGATAGTCCGGCGCCTGATGCGCCGCCGCGAGGAAGAGAGAGGAGCGATGATATGGAAGGGAAGCAGAAAGGAAGAACGAAGATGAGTGTTCTGGTGGTAGAGGATAGCAGAACGCAGGCCGAGTTCATCCGTTACGTCCTCGAGACGGAAGGGTACGACGTCACCCTGGCAGCCGACGGCACTGAGGCGATACGGCGGATGGGGGGCGATATGCCCGATATCGTCCTGACCGACATCATGATGCCCGGGATGGACGGGTACGAACTCTGCCGCCGGATCAAACAGCAGAACCCGGATATACCCGTCATCATGGTTACCAGCCTCTTCGATCCCGCCGACGTGCTGAAAGGGCTTGCATCGGGAGCGGACAACTTCATCGTGAAACCCGTCGACCCGGGGCACGTCCGCTCCCAGATCGAGGCCGTCATGCGGGTGCGGGAGATCCCCGAACCCGAAGACTCTCCTGTTGAACTGGAGATCCCCTTCGCCGGCAGCACCTATACCATCGCCGCAGGACGACTCAAGATCTTAAACACCCTTCTCTCGACGTATACCATCGCGGTGACGAAGAACACCGAACTCCAGGAGGCGCAGGAGCAGCTGCACTCCGTGAACGAACAGCTCCAGGATGCCGTAGCGGATCTCTCGCGCAGCAACGAGAGCCTTGCCGCCGAGAACCAGGAACGGCGCCGCGTGGAGAAAGCGCTCGCGGACGCCAACCGAAAACTCCAGCTCATGGCAAGCATCACCCGCCACGACCTCTTAAACCAGCTCACGGCGCTCTGGGGGTATCTGGATCTCGCCCAGGTACTGCGCGAGCGGGAACCGGCAAACGCGTGGCGCCACGTCGATAGCGCTGCCGAGATGGTGAACCGGATCGACAACACCGTCCGGTTTACAGCCGAGTACCAGAAGGTGGGGTCGACGGCTCCGGTCTGGCAGGAGATCAGGACGCTTGTGGAGCGGTCGGAGAAGTACATCTCGACCGGCAAGATCACCCTCGATAACGCCGTTCCGGCGGGGGTGGAGATCCTCGCCGACCCGCTCATCGAGAAGGTCTTCTCGAACCTTATCGAGAACGCGCTGCGTTACGGGGAGACGATCACCACCATCACCTTCAGCCTCAAACAGGATGCAGAGATGTACACCCTCCTCTGCGAGGATGACGGGACGGGGATTTCTGCCGACGAGAAGGAGAAGATCTTCACCTACGCGCACGGCATGAACACCGGGCTTGGCCTTTTCCTCGCACGGGAGATCCTGGCCATAACCGGGATCTCCATCCGGGAGACGGGAACCCCGGGGAGCGGAGCACGATTCGAGATCCTCTGCCCGGCAGAGACGATCCGCGCTCCCGGTCGGCAGACCGAATGACAGAGGACGATAACCGCAGGTCCCTCTCATGAACGTCACTGACATTCTGACCACGTTCGTCGCCGATGCGCGCAACCGCGCCGCGCTCATCGTCGGGCTGGCCGCACTGACCCTCGGCGGGAACCTGCTCGCCATGGTCACCGGTACACCCGAGAGCCTTCTTCCCCTTCCCACCCTCCCGCTCACCATCCCGATCATCCTCGCGAGTTACTGGTACCCGCGGCGGGGCATCCTCGTCTCCGTCTGCTTCGCATCCGTCTACGCCGTCACGACCTACTTCCTCTCCCCGCCGGACCCCCTGCTCGCGTACACCATCCTCCTGCGTGCGATCCTCCTCGTTCTCATCGGCGGCGTGGTCGCGTTCCTCGCAACGAAACTCCGTGAGTCGGAGCAGCAGATGAACCAGATCATCGAGTTCCTGCCCGACGCGACCTTCGCCATCGACCGCGAGGGTAACGTCATCGCCTGGAACCGCGCAATCGAGGAGATGACCGGGGTGAAGAAAGAGGCCATGCTCGGCCGGGGGAACTACGAGTATGCCGTGCCCTTCTACGGTGAGGCGCGGCCGGTGCTCGCAGACCTTATCCTCCACGACGATCCCGAGACCGGGTATCCGTCGGTCAGGAGGAACGGCGATGTCCTCGTCGCGGAGGTCTACACCCCCCTTCTCAGGGGCAGGCGGGGGGCGCACATCAGGTTCGCGGCGACCGCGCTCCTCGACCGGCAGGGAAAGGTCACGGGGGCCATCGAGTCCATCCGGGACGTCAGCGACGAGGTGATGACAGAGGCCGCACTGCAGAACGCCGGCCGCCAGTTGAGCACTCTCACGGGAATCCTGCGCACCGACCTCGCGAACCGGCTCGCAGTCCTCTACGGGCATCTCTCGGTAGGCGTGATGAAGTTCGACGATCCCGCGGTACTCTCCTTCATCGACGACCTGAACAACGCCGCAAACGGGATCCGGCGGCAGATCGAGATCTCCCGTGAGTTCCGCGACATCGGGACGTCGCCGCCGGCGTGGATCCCGGTGCAGCAGGCCGTCAGGAAGGCAGCCGCCGGCCTCTCTTTCGGGGGCGTCTCCCTCGATGCGTGGACGGAACGCCTCGAGATCTTCGCCGACCCCCATCTCGCGACGGTCTTCACCCACCTCTTCGAGAACTCGCTCGCTCCGGCGACGAAGGCGGAGAGGATCGTCGTCACCTACCACCTGCGCCCGGAGGGGTGCG
>JAQVVW010000231.1 GCA_028698765.1 Methanoculleus sp.
CCAGAACTTTTTCCGAAACCATTCTGTTATTCCTCCTTTCCTTTAGATACGACGACTTTTGCGCATCTGATGATCTTATCCTGCATACAGTATCCACGGACGGCCTCGTCGATCACGGTGCCCTCCTTCGCATCCGAAGGAACGTAGGCGATCGCCTCGTGCCGTTCGGGGTCGAAAGGAAGGTTCCGGCATTCGATGGGCGCAATACCGTGCCGCTCGAGGATGGTCATGAAGAGTTTCCTGATCTGTTCCATCCCTTCCGTGAGGCCTGCACCCTCGGCTTTCTCAGCCCGCTCGAAGTTGTCCAGGACTTCGAGCAACTCCACCGCGAAGTTCTCGATGGCGAAGGTTGTGCGGGCATCGATCTCCCGGGCCATCCTTTTGCGGTAGTTGTCGAAATCCGCTGCAAGGCGCAGGTAACGGCCGTTCTGGTCGTCATACGCCTTCTGCAGCTCTTCAAGCGCCAGGGATGCTGCATCCGCCTCGCCTGCGAGATTCTGGTGCTTCTCGGTTGGTCCGGATGTATCCTCCTTCATACGCTTAACCTGCTTGAAAACGATGTAATGGGTTTGTTCGATTATTTATTGTAATGTGGTTCTATATAAATATAACTGATAGTGCAGGCATCCGCCCCCGGCAAGATGCCGGATCTCCGATTGGACACTCATCAACCGGTATTCTCCCTCCGATACCGGGATCCGCGCAAGATGTGACGTTCTCCGCGCGAGAGAAAACGCGGCGGATTTCTGCGGACAGCGCCAGATATATCTCTCCACTCCCCATATGTGTACCCATGAAGTGGGCACTGTTGTCTGTCTGGGACAAGGCAGGCATCGTCGATCTCGCAAAGGTGCTGGTTGAACACGATTACGGGCTCCTCTCTTCCGGCGGCACCGGGGCCGCGCTCGCTGAGGCCGGGATACCGTATACCGACGTCTCGACATACACCGGCTCTCCGGAGATGATGCACGGGCGGGTCAAGACCCTCCATCCGAAGATCCACGGGGGCATCCTCGGCCGCCGGGGGACCGACGACGCCGTGATGCAGGAGCACGGGATCGAGCCGATCGACCTCGTTGTGGTGAACCTCTACCCCTTCGAGGCGATGAGGGACGCGGGGCTCGGCATCGACGAGATCATCGAGTACATCGATATCGGCGGTCCGGCGATGGTGCGGGCGGCGGCGAAGAACCATAAGTACGTCGCGATCGTCATGGACAGCGCCGACTACGACAAGGCCGCGGAGGCCGTCCGGCGGGGCGGGTTTACGGCTGAGGAGCGCCTCGCCCTTTCCGCGAAAGCGTTCTCCCGGACGGCGGCCTACGACGGCGCGATCGCGAACTACCTCACCGGGATCGACCGGCCGTTCCCCGACGTCCTCACCCTCCAGTACCGGGGCGGGAGGACGCTCCGGTACGGCGAGAATCCCCACCAGGCGGCCGCGGTCTACGGCGATGCCGGCATTGCGGGCGAGCAGCCGCTCCAGGGCAAACAGATGTCCTACAATAACTACCTCGACGTCGACGCCGCGGTCGGCCTGCTGCGGGAGTTCGAGGAGTGCGCCGTTGTCATCGTCAAGCACAACAACCCATGCGGTGTCGCGACCGGCGAGACCCTCCTCGAGACCTACATCGCCGCCCGAGAGGTCGACCCGGTCTCGGCCTACGGCTCGATCGTCGCGATGAACCGCGAGGTCGGGGCGGACGTCGCCCGGGAACTGACCGGGACGTTTGTTGAGGTCATCGTCGCCCCGTCGTTCACGCCTGAGGCCCTCGAGATCATGAAGGCGAAGGAGAACATGCGGGTGCTCCGGCTGCCCGAGCCGGTGGTGCAGGACGCGGTCCGGAGCATCGACGGCGGGGTGCTGGTCCAGCGGACGGAGCCGTTCCGCGAGGACTGGCGGGTCGTGACCGAGCGGGAGCCCACCGCCCACGAGATGGAGGCGATGCAGCTCGCCCTGAAGGTCTGCCGGCACACGAAGAGCAACGCCATCATCTTTGCGAACGAAAAAGCGGTCATCGGGATCGGCGCCGGGCAGATGAACCGGGTCGAGTCGGCGGAGATCGCGGTCAGGAAGTCCCGGACCCCCCTCGCCGGGTCGGCGGTCGCATCCGACGCCTTCCTCCCCTTCCCCGACACCCTGGAGGTCGCGGCGGCGGCGGGCGCGACGGCGCTCGTCCAGCCCGGCGGCTCTATCCGGGACCAGGAGGTCATCGACGCGGCGAACCGGCTCAATGTCGCGATGGTCTTCACCGGGGTGCGGCACTTCCGGCACTGATCCTTTTTTCGCAAACCCTGCCATGAAGATCGAACAAATCCGGGATGATAAGAGACGGTTCCTTGACCTGCTGCTCGAAGGGGACGAGCAGGAGTCCATGATCGAGACCTACCTCGACCGCGGGGATCTCTTTACCCTTTACGACGAAGTCCTCAAGAGTGTCTGCGTGGTGACGTGCGAAGGCGACGGCGTCTATGAACTGAAGAACATCGCCACCTACGAGGAGTTCCGGGGCCGGGGCTACGGCAGGCGGCTTATCGAGCACATCTTCGAGCACTACCGGGGCAGGTGCCGCACGATGCTCGTCGGCACGGGCGACTCTCCCCGCATACTCCGATTCTACGAGCGGTGCGGGTTCACCGTCTCCCATCGGGTCGAGAACTTCTTCCTCGATCATTACGACCACCCGGTCTTCGACTGCGGCGAACGGCTCGTCGATATGATCTACTTGAGAAAGGAGTTCTGACGGTTCCGCCCAAACAGTTATATCCCCCAGCCTCTCTCCACGGCTGATATGCGTATGGACTACGCGAGACTCCTCTCCGGGTCGCTAGGCTACGCAAAAGACGCTCTCATCGGGGAGTGGGGGCGGTGGGTCATCCTGGTACTCCTCTCGCTCGTCCAGACGTTCACCCTCTTTCTGCTCCCGTTCTACAACGGCTACATCGTCCGGGTGCTTGCCGGCCGGACGCCGGCCCCCGAAGTCGACGACTGGAGCAGCCTCTTCATCGACGGGTGGAAGTTGAACATCATCAACCTGATCTACCTCCTCCCGGTCATCGTGGTCCTGGCCGTCTTCGGCGGGATCGCGGCTATCTCCGCCATAGCGGCGAGAGGGGCGGGCAACCCGGACGTCTGGGCCTCGGCCGTCGCCGCCGCCGTCACCGGGATCGCGGTCGCCGCCCTCGTCTGGCTCGTCATATCGTTCTTCTCCCTCATCGCCGTCGTGCGGTTCGCCCACACGGGGAGTCTTCTCCAGGCGTTCAACATCGGGGCGATCCTCTCGCAGATCAGCCGGATAGGATGGGGAGCCTGGATCCTCGCGGTCGTCATCCTCATCCTCATCGGCCTTGCGTACACGGCCGCGACCGCCCTCATCACCTCGCTCCCTGTCCTCGGGTGGATCGTCAACCTCTTTTTAGGGGTCGTCTACAGCATCTTCCGCGCCCGTTACCTCGCCGCGGCTTACGAGAGTGTTCCGGCGCCGGCGTGAGGAGCCCCCCGCGCCTGCCGGTACCGCGCTGTCCCGGATCGGGAAACCGTTTTCAGTCGAAACTGCTCCATTTGTATCGAAATGGTCGCTTGATTTCACCAAAAGAGGGCCGTAGATTGAGC
>JAQVVW010000232.1 GCA_028698765.1 Methanoculleus sp.
TTTAGCAAACCTGCGCCATACCAGGCTTGGCTACCTCAACATAGAACTTCGCATCTTTCGACACTCGCAACACGCGATGTGCTGCTCCAGACACAGCATTCTATGACTTGTGCCTACTTATTTTGGCCCCATTGATTAATAATCATTGTGGTGATCGGGAAGGTCGGCGGGCGCGCTCGACCCCGCTCCCGATCAGCCCCGATGCGACGATGGGAAGCGCGATCGTCGCGTCGCAGAAGCACTGGACCCGGGGTGATTCGGGCGCCTCCTTGCCCCAGCTGATCGCCTCCTCGAACGTGCACCCGGATAGCCCGCCCCAGTGGGGGGCGTCGGTGGTGTACTGGATGGCGTAGGCGTGCCCGCCGAGGTTCTGGTCGTGGATCGACGCGATGACCTGGGTCTGCTGGATGAAGTTCTTCGGAACGCCGCCGCCGACGTAGATGACGCCGGTCTTCTGCGCTTCCTCGACCATACGCGTGATCTCGTCGGTATCGGCGATCTGGTCGACATCGACGGCGACCCCGCGCCGGCGCGCCATCACGAGGCCGATCCCGATGGACGAGTCGCAGAGGGCGGGGATGAAGATGGGGACACCGTATTCGGCGCAGGTGGCGATGAGCGACCGGCCTTCCGGCCTCTGCTCGCGGAGCCAGTCCCCGAGACGGCGGATGAACTCCCGCGAGGAACCCCGGAACGGTGCTATCTCGTCGGCGAACCGGGCGATCTCCGCGTCGATGCTCCGGAACTCCTCTTCATACGCAAAGACGTCGTAGATGCGGTCGATCCCCTCGTTAAAGAGCGCTTCGTCGTCGGCGTGGTGGTGGCCGAGGTAGTGCCGGACGCCGAGGTGCTCGCAGGTGTCGTGGAAGATGTTTGCGCCTGTCGAGACGATGACGTCGACGTAACGATGCTTGACAAGTTCGATGAGCACGTTCTGCATGCCTGCCGGGATCATCGCGCCCGAGAGTCCCATGAATATCGTGCAGTCGGGATCGTTGACCATCCTGGTCCAGATGCCGAGCGATTCCCCGAGTTTTCTCCCCTGGAAGCCGGTCTGGCTCATGGATAGAAGGAGGGCTGTTATATTGCTGGTTGGTTTGACTGGCTGCGTTGGTTTCATGGAGATATCGTGATATCGTTTCGGATTGTGGCGTATTAATGGTTGGTGCCGACCCGATGGAGCGGGGCGGATGGAGGTTTTGGGGCTGCTCCCCCTCTCCGTCGCCCCCACCCCCGGTGGCGATACCCACCACGGTCCACTGCATGGGAAGACCTCGGCGAAGAACGGGTTTCCGGCTGTCTCCCGGGACACGGCTTACCACTGGCAACGCCCGGGCACTGCCCCCGCTCCTGCAGGAAGGGGGAGGAGCGCGAAGCGCGGGTGGGGTGGGGGCAACAGTCAGAGGATTAAATGATAGAGACAGGGGAGGGGGCCTTGCCCCCTCCCCGTCGGCCCCTCTCCCAATGGCGATACTCCCACGGTCCACTGCATGGGGAGACGCTAGAGATGGATGGAGCCCTGGGGGGAACCCGGGACACGGCTTCCCATCGGCTATCGCCACGCACTGCCCCCGCCCCTCGTGGGCGGGGGAGGAGGCCGAAGGCCGGGCGGGGTGGGGGCTACACAGAATGGTCTTACGCGATAGTGACAGGGGGGGCTGCTCCCCCCTCCCCGCGAGCCGCCACCCCGATGGCGATGTTCCCGCGGTCCACTGCATGGGAAGATCCCGGAAAATAATGTTTCCTGGCTAACTCCCGGGCACTGCTTCCCCCCGGGCACCGCTCCTTTCTCCCGGGACGGTCGTCCTCCTGCCACGATCCCGGCAGGGTTAAAACTACAGGAGATGACGTCGCCCCAAAAATCCCCGCGGCCGCCCCGCCGCCCGCAAAAAAGTGGTGGTAGTATCCGGCCGCTTCACAGGGCCTGGACGAGTGAACTCCGGGTCACGAGACCCGCGATCCTGCCGTTCCGCTTGATCGGGACGGAACTGATATTCTTCTTGAGCATCAGGTCGATGACGTCGGAGACGTCCGTATCCGCGTCCATCGAGATCAGGGGCGTGGTCATGATGTCCCGCACGAGCAGGTTCCTGATCCGGTACTCCTGCCGGGTATCCTCCACGATATCTTTCAGCGCGTGGAGCGCCTTTGCGACATCGGTCTCCGTGACGATGCCGAGGACGGTGTCCCCGTCCTCGACGATGAAGCGGTTGATCTCGCCGTCAAGCATCCTGCGGCGGAGGTGGACGGCGCGTTCCTCGCTCTGGATGGTGTGCGCCGGTTCCATGACGTCGAGGGTGCCGCCCGCCGGGCGGAGCACCTTCAGGAGATCGCCCGCCGTCACCTGCCCGATAAGGCGGTGCTCGGCATCGAAGACCACCACCAGCTTGTAGTGCTGGAGCAGCGGCACCAGAACGTCGATGCTCTGGTCCGGATACGCGGAGGTGAAGTTCTCCTCGACCGTGTTCGCGACATGAATGGATGTGGCCTTCAGCGCCTGGGTCTTCCTGCTCCCGAGCGTCTCGGCGATTGCCGCGCGGGACGTCGTTCCGATGACCGTGCCGTTGTTGGTCACGATCAGCGGATCGACGCCCTCACCGAGCATCTTATCGAGCGCTTCGCTGACAAAGGCGGACTTCGCGATGGTGATCGGTTTTGCCATCACGTCTTTGACAAGTACCTGAAATCTGTCGCTCATTTTGCCACTTCCTTGATGATATCATCTCTCTTGAGCACGCCCCGGATATCGTCGTCCTCCACGACGACGAGGCTGTTGATCTGGTGTTCCAGCATCAGCCCGACAGCATCCTGGAGGGATGCACCGGGGGAGACGGTGATGACCGGGCGGCTCATGATGTCTTCTGCAACTGCCGAGACCTCAACGACGTACCTGAAGCGTTTCTGCCCCGCCGGCGCCTCTTTCCTGAGGTGAGTAACATCCTTCCTGGGCAGGTTCATCCGCTCGTCCAGATACTCGTAAAATGCGAGGTTGCTCTCCGTAATTATGCCGGCAAGGCTTCCATTGTCGTTAACGACAATAAGTTTATCGTTTTTTCCCTTTATCGTGTCGATGACGTGGTCGAGGGAGTGATACCGGTTCACCGTGACCGCATCCTCCATGGCCTCGTCGACCCCGGCGGTGAGCCCGCGGATATGGGCCGCACGCATCACATCCAGTTTGGTGACGATGCCGGTCACCCTGCCCCCTTCGACGACGGGGACTCCGGAGATGTCTTTATCAAGCATGATGGTCGCGATATCGCGGATGCCGGCCTGTGGCGCTACCGTGATCGGGTCGGGCGTCATCAGGACACTGACCGGGATCCGGTCGATCGGGCGCCGCCGCCACATCGGTTCCGTCTGCCTGAGCCGGTACGCGATATCCTTCTTGGTGAGGATGCCCCGGAGTTCGTCCCCTTCCATGACGGGCAGCCTCGACACCCGGTGCTTGAGCATGAGGTTTCGCGCATAGGCGACGTTGTCGGTCGGTGCAACGACGTACACCGGAGATGCCATCACGTCTATAGCTCGCATCTTCGCATCACTCCTCAGAAAACGCTTTCACAAGGTCGTATTCCGTTACGAGACCAACAAGGTGC
>JAQVVW010000008.1 GCA_028698765.1 Methanoculleus sp.
GTTGTGGTGGATTGCGACGATCCGGGGGTCGAGCCGGGCGTAGTCGTCGATGATCGCCCCGGTCATGTCGGCCGAGCCGTCGTCGACGACGTAGACCTTCGCGACGTAGTCGGGGATCCCGTCGAGCACCTCCCCGATCAGGTCCTCTTCGTTGTATGCCGGGACGACCACGGCGATCCGCTTGGCGCGGTAGCGGGGTTCCGCGGCCGGGCTTTCGGAGCGCACCCCAGCGACCTTCAGATCGCGGACCTGTGAGAGGATCTCGGCCCCGGCAGAGGCACCGTTCCCGCCGATCCGGATCATCTCTATTGCCTTCTTCCCGTAAGCACCAAACCCATCGACGGTCTCACGGACCTCCGCCCCACAGGAGGCGCAGGCCTCGCCCCAGAGCACGACATCGTTCCCCCGCCGGAGCTCGGCAAGTAACTTCGGAACATCCCCCGGGCTGTGCTGGCCGTCGGCGTCGATGATGACGAGCTCCTCCGCGCCGAGCTTGCGGGCCACCGAGAAGATCGTCTGGAGCGCCCCGCCGTAGCCCTTGTTCACCTCATGACGAACAACAATCGCCCCGAGCGCCTCGGCGATCGGGACGGTATCGTCCTTTGAGCCGTCGTCGACGACTAAAACAGCATCCGCGTGTCTTTTAGCGCCAAGAACCGTCTTCGCGATGTAGGCCTCCTCGTTGTAGGCCGGCATCGCGACGAGCGTCCGGATGGGCCGCTGCTGCCGTCCCCTCGTCAGGGTATCCACGAGAAGGGGGCCGTCATCTCCGTTGTCGCCGTGCTCGAAGACCCTCTCATCCGTGCCGGCCGGAGCCCCCGACCCACGCGCCCGGCTGCTCATCGCACCGCCTCCCGAAAGGAGAGCCCCGGCTCGGCACGGACGCTCTCCGGGGGGGAGAGAGGCTCGGGTGTGGCGGGCTGTATCATGAGAATCCCTGTATGCTGGTCGTCGATTCGGCCCCGGGGAGAGGGGGGAGGGCCGTGCGGGGCACCGGGGGCGAGGCGCACGGCGGAGACTGTATTGAACTATGATATCACTACGGAGATTAAAGATATACCGATATCCATCAGGAAATGATAATCAGATATAGAACGAAAAAAACATTTTAAAGCGACGGAGACGCGGCGCCGGTTCCAGAAATTCGGCGGGCACCTTCGCCGGACCGGGGCCGCCTTTTACAATACCGTTTCGGAAAAAATCGTTCCAAGAACTACTTTTCCCGGATGAGCGCGCGAAAAAACCCTGGAACCCGGAAGGGTTATTTCCCGGGGCCGGTATCAGGATCCAGTCGAACCAGTGTCACAAAACATCGCCGTAGCGAGAGCACCGCATAGGGCCCACTCGCTACCCGATCTCCCCGGCAAGCCGGAGGTATGCCACCTCGAGCGCCTCGATATCCTCCCTCGCGGGGTCATCGTGGCCGTAGGCAAGGCGGTCCGCGTCCGCAAAGAACCGTTGAAGGCCCTCTCGCTCCCCGGGGCAGGCAGCCAGGGCGTCCGCAACGGTGACGACGTGGGAGCCGGTACGGCTCCTGATCAGGGCGGTCATCTCCCTCGAGAGGAGACGCGCTGCTTCCCGGGTTCTTCCCTCGTCAAGGGAGAGACACCAGGGGCCAGAAGGCGCTTGCGCAGGAGCGGCCGGCACCTCCTCCTCAATGGCAAGGGTCTCCTCCGCCGCGGTCGTGGTCTCCTCCTCAACGGCAAGGGTCTCCTCCGCGGCCACCGGGGCGGACCACCGGCGCTGCCAGTAGAGGTAACCACCACCGGCGACCGCACCGCAGGTGAGAAGGCCGAGGAGGAGGAGAGGCAGACCGCCACCCTCCTCCACAGGGGGCGGGGCGGTCGCGTTCTCCGGAGTGGTGGTGGGAGTCGCGGTTGTCGCAGAAGGAGTGGCCGGGGAAGGAGTCGCGGTTGTCGCAGAAGTTGTAATTGTCGCAGAGGGGGTTACCACGGGGGGAGCTGCCGCCGTGGTCGAGATCCCGATCATCTCGTGGAGCGAGGCCGCGACGCCCGCAGTGCCGTCCGTGGTGAGAGCAACATGGTTGACCCAGCCACCGAGGGCATAGGTCTCGAGGAGGCGCCCGGCACCGTCGAAGAGATAGGCCTGCCTATCAATCGAGCCGGCAAGGACGCGGGAGCCGTCCTTTGAGAGAGCAACATCCCGGATCCAGCCGCCAGCGGCAAACGTCCAGACCACCTCACCCTCCCGGTCCAGGCAGGTGAGGGTGTTATCCTGCATCCCGAAGAGAACCCGGGAGCCGTCCTCCGAGATCGCGAGCGCCGTGACCGGGCGCGGGCACCGGTACGTCCAGAGGACCTTGCCCGCATGGTTCAGGAACCGAACACTGGCGTCCGAGCCCGCGGCAACCTCGTTGCCGGTCCCCGAGACCGCGACGGCAGTGCTGCTCTCGAGTAAGCCCTCGTGTGCCCAGACCTTCTTCCCGGTGCCCGAGTAATAAAAGAGGCCGCTGGTGGAGGCGACCCCGACATACTCGCCCTTGCCAGAGAGGTCGACGGCGCGGATCTCGGAGGCGATCCCATCACCGGGTTTGCTGGTATCGGCCGTGGCGCGGAGGGTGCCGTCGGCGTCGTAGAAGTACACCCGGCCGAACCGGTCCGCCACCGTGATCCGCTTCCCGTCCGCCGAGATGCCGAGGGTCGCGCAGGCGCTGGGCAGATTCTGCCTCCAGACCCTCGCGCCATCCCGGTCGACGAGGATGAGCGACGGGCCGTGCCCCACCACGATCCGGTTCCCGTCCGCGGAGCAGGCAGCCGCGTCCGCCGTCCACTCCTGCCAGAGCGGGGTGCCGTTCCCGGCAAAGAGACAGAGCCGCTCCCCGCTCGCGAGGACATACGAGCCGTCCGGGGTCAGGGAGAGGCCAGCGATCTCAGACGACACAGAGCGCGTCCAGAGAGGATCCCCTGCCTGGGCGCCGGCCGGCAGAACCGCAAGGAGGAGACAGACGCCGAGCAGGACCGTTGTGCACCGCATATCTCAGATGGTTTCTGGAGCGACACTATAATTATTCCGTTTTGTATAACGAAGCAAAAACCGATTATATCAAGATCCGCACCGGGAGTACTCACGATCCCCCCATCGGCCGGGGACAGGAATACTACAATTTCAATAGGATTATCACCCGTAGAGCCAAAAAATAAACAGGATGGCGGGTGCGAAGAAATACTACGCGGCGGCCGTGCTCGCGGTCTGGGTCATCATCATCGCCTTCTTCATGATATTGAACCGGACGCTCGACCTTGAGGTCTTCTTCGTCCTCGCCCTGATCGGCCTTTTGGTCGTCGCCGTCCTGATCGACGGGGCGTTCTCGCGGCCGCGTTACATGCGCTATATCGGCTACCTCATCGCCGCAGGAGTCGCCCTCTTCGCCTACATCGTCGTCGAAAAGATCCTGGAGATCCTTGCCGCATGAAAGCCTCGCAGATCGTCCTCGCGGCGGCAGCCGTCCTCGTCCTCGCCCTCCTCGCGGGAGAGGCGGTCGACCCGATCCTCTATACGGCAACGAACGTATCGACCGCCGCCCACGCCGACCCCGCGACGGTCAAAGATCGTTCCCCGGGGAACGCCGCGGCGCTCGTCCCCCTGATGGACGAACTCCTCGGCGAGAGCGGGACACTCGCCCTCACGATCAAACTCAAGGACTACGAGAGCGCCGAGCGCGACCTCGCCCGCTACAGCGACCTCTCGCGGCAGTTCGACCGGCTGGTCGTCACCCTCGACGTCTCCGGGACCGACATCGGCGAGTTCCAGCGCAACAACCATCAGAACCAGGACGCCCTCACGACGCTCCTGAACGACACCCGGCGTTTCGAGGACCTCAAACGCCTCGAGATCGAGGTCGAGGGCGACGAGGGCGAGCGGATGGCCATCGCCTACGAGGGCGAGGCCCTCCGGCAGAAGATGCGGGAGGGCTTCGCCAGCTATGCGAAGCGGGAGGTCGCGACCGTCCGGATCGCGGAGCACTACGGCGCGAACGCCACCCCCTACCGCGAGAGCGTCGGGCACTTCGCGGAGGTCGCCGACGCCGCGGACGCTCCCCAGACCGGCGGCGGAAGCGGCGGCACCACCGCACCGAGATCCCCGCTCACCATAACGGTCACCCCGGAGACCGGGCGTTACGGCGAGACCCTCTCAATCACCGGGGCATACGCAGGCGGAACTCCCGGCGCTCCCATCGAGATCTACGTCGACAGCAGGAGCGCCGCGACCCTCGCCCTCAACGACAACAGGACCTACACCCACCCCTACCGGATCGACCGGATCCTCGCCGGATCGCACCTCGCCTATGCCGTCGCCGGCGCGGTCTACTCGGAGGTCGCGACGTTCGAGGTCTTGCCCACAGAAACCACCATCACCCTCGACGTCGCGGAGGTGAACACGACCGCCGTCGCCTGCACCGGGAACCTCACGACAACCGAAGGCCGGGCTGTCACGAACGCCCCGGTCCTCGTCAGGGTGGACGGTGATACCCTCGTCGCGGGAGAGACCGACCAGAACGGCACCTACAGCCTTGGCGTCGTCCTCCCCGCCGGGGAGCACACACTCAAGGCGGAGTTCCACGCTGCCGGCTACCCCTTGAACACCTCCGAGAGCGAGACGGCGACGATCGCCGTCCACGGCGAGGGGCTCTCCCCCCTCCCGTTCATAGCGGCGCTCGCCGCCGCGGCCGCAACCGGGTGGTACTTCCACCGCCGCCGGCCGGAGGAGAGCGTCCCGGCACCGGAGCCCGCAGTGACCCCGGAGACGGGCGAGACCGAACCAGAGGCGAGCATCGAGGGCCTCCCCCCGCGGGAGGCCGCGACCGTCCTCTTCTACGCCCTCCGGAGCCGGCTCGGCATCCCGGCATCAAAGACCCCGCGGGACTGCGCACTGCTCGCCCCGGTCCATGCCGGGTTCTTCGAGCGCTACGAGCGGATCCGGTACGCCGGCGAGGTCCCGACGGAGGAAGAACTCCGTGCGATGGAGGCCGAAGCCCGCGGAGGTGACGAAGGTGCAGCGTGAGGCCTGGGTGGTCATCCTCATCCTCCTCATCGCCGGCGGCGCGGTATTTGTCCACGCCACCACCACCACCGAGGAGTACAGCCGCTACAACGTCGGGTGGAACGGCACCTCGGCTCTCGCCGCAGAAGAGGTCCGCGACCTCGAAGATCTCGACCCCGGCGCGACCCTCCTCATCCTCGCGCCCGAGGGGGACTTCACCGCCGATGAGGTCGGCTACCTCCGGACGTTCCTCGACGGCGGTGGCCGCATCCTCATCGCCGACGAAGACGGGGGCGCGAACGGTCTCCTCGCCGACCTCGGGAGCGCGATAAGGGTTCGGCCGGGGAACCTCGCAAGCCTCGACCGCGGCCACGCCGACCCCGGGCTCATCAGGTGCTACGTCGTCGGGAACGCCACCCTCTTCGCCGGGATAGAGACCGTCCTCACGAACCGCCCCGCGGCGGTCGAGGGCGGCGAGCCCCTCGTCGAGACCTCGATCCTCACCTGGGACGACGGCGACGGCGACGGCCGGGTCGGCGGCTCTGAGACCTTCTCGCGGCGCGTCATCTGCGCCCGGGAGGAGAACCTCACCGTCCTCGGCGACCCGAGCCTCTTCATCAACGCCATGCTCGCCGAGAACCCCGCACTCATCGAGAACCTCGGGCCGGTCCAGGTTACCCACAGCAGAACCGGCACCGCTAACCCGATCATCAACACTATAGTATGGATACAGGAGACACCGCCGGCCGCGGCCGCCGTCGCCGCCCTTGCCGTCCTGCCGGTGGCCTACCGGTTCGGGAGGAGAGAATGATTGATAACAACCTGACCGAGCGTATCGAAGCGATCGCCGAAGCCTACGAAGATATCCGGATGACCGCCCAGCAGGTGGTCGTCGGGAACCTCCACCTCATCGAGGGGATCTTCATCACCATGATCAGCGGCGGCCACCTCCTCATCGAAGGGGTCCCGGGAACCGCAAAGACCACCGCCTGCAAGATCATCGCCCACCTCATCGACTACGACTTCCGGCGGGTCCAGGGAGCCGTGGACATCCAGCCCGCGGACATCATCGGCGTCCGGATCTACGACCGGAGCAGGAGCGAGTTCGTCCTCCAGAAGGGACCGGTCTTCACGAACTTCCTGATGATCGACGAGATGAACCGCCTGACACCGAAGACCCAGAGCGCGCTCTTAGAGGCGATGAGCGAGCGCCAGGCGACGATAGACGGGAAGACCCACCCGCTCCCCGACCCCTACTTCGTCATCGCCACCCAGAACCCCCACGAAGCCGAAGGGACCTTCCCGCTCATCGAGGCCCAGTGCGACCGGTTCATGTTCAGCACCACCCTCGACCACCTCGACGCCGAGAACGAGCTCGAGATCCTCCGCCGGGAACGTGCCGGGGAGCTGAACTGGAGCATCTACCAGAACCGGATCGCCCCCATCCTCAGCCCCGAGAAGGTCGGGGCGATGGCCGCGACCGCCCGGGAGGTCCGGGTCGACGAGACGGTCATGACCTACATACGCGACCTCGTCCTCGCCACACGGGCCCACGGTGACATCCGGCTCGGGGCGAGCTCCCGCGCCTCGATCGCCTTCCTCCGGGGCTCGAGGGCCCGGGCGGCCCTGAATGGCCGCGACTACGTCGTCCCCGACGACGTCCGGGCGCTCGCCCGCCCGGTGCTCCGCCACCGCCTCCTCCTCACCCGCGAGGCGGCGATCACCGGAGTGACCCCCGAGACGGTCATCGCCGAGATCGTCGAGAGCGTCGAGGTGTCGTAAGGATGATCCGGCCGACCCGGACGAGCGGCGGGATCGCCGCCCTTGCCCTCGCCCTCACCGTCGTCGCGCTCCTCCTCGCGAACTCCGCCGCGGCTCTCGCCGCCGGGTCCCTCGCCATCCTTCTCCTCTGGCGAGGGTGGCGGTTCGAGCGGGATCTCGCAACCGCCGCGGCCTCGCTCGCGGTCGACCGCGACGTCGACCGGACGATCCTCCGGCAGGGGGCGACAACGACCGTCCGGGTGCGGGCCGATATCGCCGTTCCGCCCGGCCTCACGATCCGGGTCCGCGACCTCCCGCCGGCGGTCGCGGTCGGCGACGCCCCGCTCTTCCTGCCAGGAGAGACCGCGACCTACACCGTCCGGCTGATGGCGCCGGGAGAGACCGCCTTTACGGGCGTCGTCATCGAGGCGAGCGACGCCTTCTTCTCCCGAAACCTCGTCTACCGCCGCCGGAGCGCCCCGCACCTCCGGGTCTTCCCCGCGGGGACGAACGAGAACGGGAGGGGGACGGGGGCCGGCAGCGGCGATGCCGAGGTGGACCGGCAGACCGCACTCGGCGGCCAGGGCATCCGCGGGTTCCGGCCCTACCGGACGGGCGACGACCCCGGACAGATCGACTGGAAAGTCTCGGCCCGGCGCGACGCCTACTACGTCCGGCAGCCGACCGGGCTTGAGGGCGGTGCGCCGCTCATCGCCGTCGACCTCCCGGCCCGGACCGGGGAGGCGGAAGAGTTCGCCCGGTTCTCAATGGCCGTCTCGGGCGCGGTCGAGGGGGCGATCAGCTCCCGCGACGGCTGCTCGCTCCTGGTCGTCGCCGGGGGAGAGATCGTCCGGTTCCTCCCCCAAACAGGGGATATCCGGGAGGCCATCGCGGCCCTCGGCGGTCTCTCACCGCTCGAACACCGCACCCCCCTCTACCGGGCGCCGGGACCCGCCGTCCTCGCGGCCAGGGCACGGGTCACGAGCCGGGAGCCGCTCGGGAGCATCCTCGCCGCGTTTGCAAAAGAGAGCCCGGCACCGTTCGCGGCGGCGGTGAGGGCGGCGCTCGGTCAGGCGGACGCCCGGGAGGTCCGGGTCTACTCCCTCCTCCCCCCGGGCGACAGGAGCCACCTCGTCCAGCTCGCCCACGAGGCGAAGGTCCGGGGGATGCGGGTCGTCCTGAAGGCACCCGCCGGCGCCGGGACGATCAGCGGCATCGACGCTGTGGAGGTGCTCTGATGGCGTTCGACCGGAGGTTCCTCCTCCTCTGTGGGGGCGAAGTCCTCGTCGTCGCCGCGACCGACCTCCTCGTCGCGCTCGTCCTCCAGGTGATCGTCATCGCCGCGTTCCTCGAAGACCGGCGGGGCTACGGGGTCTTCGCGCTCCTCGCAGCCCTCTTCGCCGGGATCATCGCAATCTCAGGCGGCGTCCTCCTCCCCCTCCTCGTCCTCGCGGCCGCCCTCGGGTTCGGCTATGCTGCCCTCACCCTGCAGGACTACCGGCTTGTCCGGTGGGCGGGAGGTGACGCGTGACCCAGAACAGCCCTTACCGGGGAGCCTTCCTCCTCATCCTCGTCGCGGCAGTCCTCCTCGCCATCGCGGCCCTGACCGGCCGGGGGGATATCACCACGGCGACAGTCGTCCTCGCGGGGACAGGCTGCTTCATCGCCGGGGTCTTCCTCCTCGCGCTCCACAAGGGCGAACCCCTCGACCCGGGGATCGCCGCCCTCCTCCCGGTGCAGGGGACGATCGGTATCGCCACCCTCTGCGCCGACCTCGGCGTCCAGGGCGACGGCTGGTTCGTCCCGGAGGACGGGACGGTCGTCGAGATCGTCCCGGTCGCGACCGCCCTCCCGGCGACGACCGGCGACGACTACTCCTTCATCACCGGCGACGCCTGCGCCGTCCGGCTCGTCCCGTCATGCGCCCCGCTCCTCGGACGGCTCCGCGAAAAACACGCCCTCGAGATCCCCGCCGAGGACGACGCTCTCCTCGCGTGCATCACCGAGGTCTGCGACGACCTCATCGAGGTCGCAGAGAAGACCGAGGCCAGGAAGGACGGCGCAAACATCGTCGTCACCCTCAACGGTTATCGGCTCATCGACGGGTGCCGGGCGGTCAGGGCGGCCTCGCCGAAGTGCTGCACCATGGTCGGCTGCCCGATCTGCAGCCTGCTCGCCGCGATCACGGCACTCGGGACCGGGACCCCGACGAAGATCGAGCACGTCGCCGTCGACGAAAAAAGAAAGACCCTGAAGGTCATCCTCACCGGACCCGCACCCAGAGATGCAGGTCCCGGTAACTCGCGTTGATCCGGTCGGCGCCCGTGACCTCGTCGCCCGGCACCGTCTCGTTGAAGAGCAGGAACTGGATCCGGTTGTACTCGCGCGAGGGCACCGAGAACTCGAGAGGCACCTCCTCGGTCCCGTTGTGTGGAACCGTCAGCACGAACCGGTCGAGCGGCTCGACCGCATGGATCGTCGAGGTGTTCGTCCGGGTATCGAAGGTCTGGTTGAGGGCGAGAACCTCGACCGTGTAGGGGATCTCGTGGTACTCGTGGTTCCCGACCCCGACGATCAGCGACCGGGGCGATCCGGCTGAGAAGTCGTTCGGGTAGTCCGCGGCCTTCCCGCCGGGCCCGAGGATGTAGAACTCGGTGAAATGCTCCCCCTCTTTTGGCACCGCGATGACGTAGGCGGTCGTGGAGATGGCCGCGACGATCGAGACCACGAGGAGAACCGAGAGAGCCCGGTCGAGCCGGGAGGCCCCGGGGCTGAAGAGTTCCAGGCGGGCGGCGTTGAGCATCTCCCGCGCCGGGACAGTGAACCGCTCGTCGGCCGGTAGAAGGAGCCGGCGGTACCAGGCGACCAGGGTCATCGCGAGGGTAAAAAGGGTCAGCGACGCGAGGATCGGGTCGAGCCGGATCCCCCAGGGGGTGTAGTTCAGCGCAAGCCCGATGAGAGGGCTGACGGCGATCGAGAGGCCGAACGAGAGGGCGACCCGCTCGATCCCGTCGAGGTCTCCCCGCGCGGGAAAGAGCGCCGCGATCAGGGCGTAGCCGGGGATGAAGAGGACCAACGCCACGCCGAAGATGATCCGGAGAGGACTCTCGTTCAGGACCGGGACGTAGATGCAGGCGATGGTCGCCGCCGCTATGGCCACGACGGCGAGGAGGTCGCCGGGACGGTACCCGGCGCCTTCGAGGAGGAGTGGGTTCTGGTCTTCTGCACTCATGGGTAGGCTAGCCTCTCCTCTTCCACCCGAATATCAGTATCGCAAGAGCGATGACGGGGAGGAGGGGGGCGACGGGTGCGGCGGGGGGGGTCGTCGCTGTGGGATCGGCAGGAGTCGTCGCTGCGGGGCCTTCCGTGATCGTCGTCGCGGAGACTGTCGTCGTCGCCACCGGCGCGGCCGGTGCGGCGGGGGCGAGGAGGGCATAGGTGCCCGCCCGGGTGACCGGGGTTGTGATCCGGTCGCCCTCGACCTTCGAGGGGACCGGTGTCCAGGCGCCGTTCTCGAAGCGTGCGAGGGTTGCCGTCGTCTCGGCCGCAGGAAGGCGGAAGGAGAGGGTCGCGGCGGAGTCAAACGCCCGGCCCTCGGGGGTCACGGCGTAGGTCTTCCCGGAGATGGTCCAGCCGGCGGGGACGGTGCCCTGGACGGTGACGGCAAGGAGGCCGGCGCCCTCGATATCGGTCCCGGTGAGGGAGGCCTTCCCGTCGGTCGAGGTCACCGGTACGGGACCGGGGACGGGCGTGATGATGGGGGGGGCGCCGGTGGTGGGACCGCTGCTACCGCCCTGGGTGGCGGTCGGGATCGGGGCCCCTCCTCCGATCACGATCTGCCGGGAGAGAGCTTGTGTCCCGTCAACGGAGACGGTGACGGTCGTGGTGCCGCGTGCAACACCGTCGACGGCAAAGGAGATTATGCCGTCGTTAGGCCCCGTCTTGGTGCCCTGCATCGTCACTTCGGCGACGACACTTCCAGACGTGGGGGCTGCCTGGCCGTCCAAGGTGACCGCGCTGTACGTTCCGCTCGATATGCTGTAGGCCTGGGTGGCCCGCACCTGACCGTTCGCGTCGGCGTATTTGATCAGGCTGGCGGAAGTGCCGTCCGGCATCTGCGCAGCAAGCCCGGTCCACGCCGTACCCCTGCTGTAGGCACTCAACTCGCCCGAACCGAGGGAGAAAGGAAGAACAAGGTTCCGGGCGGTGAACGCGAACCGCTCCCCGGGGGTCACATCGAACTCGCCACGGATCCCGAGCGAGAAGGCGGCGCCGTCGGGAAGGTTCTGCACATTCACGGTGACCGTATCGCCGGGGTCAATCGCCTCAGGGGTGATGGTGATCGTCGCCGCCGACGCGGCAGAGACCAGGAGGAGGACCAGGATCATAAACACACCGAATATTTTCATCGAAAGAAACACCTTTTCTATTGGGATGGGTACAGATGAGCGTTTAAAATAAAAAGTTTTATGTAAAGGAGAATGAAATGGAACATTATGAGCTCGAAAAAAGGCCTATTGCTACTGGGGGTTCTCATTGCCCTCATCTGCGTCCCTGCGGCGGTGAATGCTGCAGACACTTACATAGAGGTGGAACTGACAGATCCCGATGAGTACACGTACCGGGGTCTGACCATTAATACAGTCGAGATCGTCGATCCGCTGGATCCCGAGGCTATTAAGATAGAACTACTGGAAAAGGTTAACGCTCCCTCTAAGATTCTCCGTCTCCCGTCTGTAGGGGAGGTCAATGGGGCGTTTGATCCAGCTGAGGGGCCCTACAGTCATGGTGGGAAGTCGGTATATGTGACCACGTCTCCGCTCGCTTCGAGCGGTCTACCAGAGGTTTACCAGGATTACCTGGTCTATACCGGACAGACGTTCCCAGACTTCAAAGTGACAGGCCCGGGTTCTGCAGGATCTGGCAACGTCCTCATGGTCAAGTGCCCGGAGAATCTGGATCAGAACGCAGGCTTCACCGAGCTCTTTAAAGACTCCCTCAAGGAAGGGTATCTCTTCAATAAGTCGGGCATTCTTTACTTCAAATTAGATTCCGAAGGCAAAAGCGGTGCCATCGTGGGCGATGTGTTCTACGATGAAAACGACCTGACCGCCACACTGGAGCAAAACAAGGTCGAACTCAACGACTTCTGTCCAGAAACAAGTTTTATTGAGGCATTTTCCCCTGGTGGCGCTCGTGCTGACTTTGGCCCCAAGCCCGGCGAGTACATCATCACGGCGGTGAAGTATGACAGCAGCAGCAAGACGATGAAAGTCCTTGCCGCCATGCCGGTCCTCATCCTCAACAAGGATACCCCCGTCACCTGGATCGAAGACAACCCCTACTACCAGAACCTGAACAAGGATGTAACCGTCCGTTTCGGCACCGATATCGACGTAAACGAGATCTCCTACGCTCTGGTCCAGAAGGATACGGAGTATGGCCTTGAGGTGACGGTTGACACTGAAGAGCTCGCAAAGCAACCCATCCCGACTTCGCTAATCGACGCGATCTCCATCCTGAAGAATATCGCTGGCAAGGGCATCCCGGCCGAATACACCCTCACCTGCGGCGGTGACATAAAGGACGTCACATTCAACAAGAACTCACACCTCGCCATCGTCGAAGGTTACGGATGCTCCGGGTATGCGGATGCGTCCTCGGTGACCATCACGGCCGCGACCCTCGAGGAGCTCAACCCCGGCACCTACTCCCTCTACGCCATGGGCCTGAACGACAACAAGGTCATCGCGATCGACCAGAAGTCCGTTACCATCATCGCCGTCGCACCGACCCCGGTACCCACCCACAGCGGCGGTGGCGGTGGCGGTGGCGGCGGCGCCAGCCCGGTTCCCCCGGTAACCTACACGGAGACCGGTAACCTGAACACCAACACCGCAGGCGTCGTGGGCCATTCCGTCGAGATCAACGCTAACGACGGAGTCGCGAACCTGTTCATCCCGGCCGGGGTGAAGGCGCTCGATAAGGACGGTAAACCCCTGACGGATATCACCATCAAGCCCGTAGCCGAGGAGAGGATGCCGCAGGTCCCGGCCGGAGCGCTCTTCCAGTTCGCCGGCTACACCTACGAGGCCAGCCCCGACGGCGCCACCTTCGACCCGGCGATCACCCTGACCTTCGATATCCCCGATGAACTCTGGAACTCTCTCGACCTCACCAGCCAGCAACTCACGGTGAAGTGGTACAACAAAGAGACCGGAGCCTGGGAGGATGTCCAGACAACCTTCTCGCCGGAAACCCGGACAGTAAGAGCAACGATAACGCACTTCAGCATCTACGCGCTCTTCACCGAACCGGTGACGACGGTCACCCCGACCGAGACGGCCACGACCACAGCCACGACAACGGCGACACCCACCGGTGAAGCGCCTGCTGAAGGGCTGCCCACCACAATGATAATCTTTGCCGTCATCATCATCGTCATCATCGCAGCAGGAGTATACCTCTTCGTTGTGAAGAAAGACTAAAACCCTTTTTTTCTCCCCCTCAGCCCAGAGCGGCAACGAGGGCAAAGTAGAGCACGACCAGCCCCTGGAAGACGAAGTAGCCCTGGATGTTTGCGACGGCGTGGGGGAGGGCGGGTGCCCGTTCGGGAGACCGGTGCGAGAAGCCCCGGAGGGCGAGCGCAAGCGGGACGAGCGAGAAGAGCGCCACCGGCCGGAAGTCCACCGGAAAGAATGTCCCGGCGAGCGCAAAGACGGTGAGCGCCGCGGTCGCACCCACCGCCGCGAGGGCGATGAGCGAAAACCCATAGACCCTTCCTCTCCGCACGATGAGCGTCCGCTTCCCCCCGGCGATGTCGCCCTCCCGGTCCGGGATCTCGACGCTCGTGATGAAGACGAGCCCGTAGAGCGAGAGCGGGAGAGCAAACGCAAAGAACGAGAGATCAAGGGTTCCTGCCGCGACGAAGTAGCCCGCCCCCGGCATCAGGAGGCCGAAGGTGATCATGTTCGCGACCTCCCCGAGGTTATGGTAGGCAAGCGCAAGCGGGGGCGCCGTGTAGAACCAGCCGAGCAGGTTCCCCGCCACGCCGAAGGCGAGGAAGACGATCGGGTAGTCGTAGACGGTCACGAAGAGATACCCGATCAGGACCGAGGCCGCCATCAGGGCGACGGCCACCCGGAGCGCGGCGGGTTTCAGGCCGGGGTTGGCGGCGAGGACGCCGCTCCCCCCGGATATCGGCGAGGTCTCGACGAATTGGTCGGCGTCGGCATCGAAGTAGTCGTTGCTGTAGTTGGTCGAGAGGTGCGCCGCCGCCATCGCCGCGTAGCCGACGAAGAAGATGGCCGGGGTGAACCGCGCCCCGAGGAGATACGCGAGGAGCGCGGCGGCGGTGAACGGGATGAAGCCCGAGAGGAGGAAAGGGAACCGGCCGAGCCTGATGAACTGCAGAAATGCGTGGGTCTCCATGCGGGTCTCCGCCGCGGGATGGGGAGGCCCGGGTATATAGTCTTTGGCCGGGCCCTATCTCCGGGCAAGGAGCGGCACCACCGCCCGCAGCGCATCGACGCCCCCTTCGACGTAGATGAGGCCGAGAACCGCCCGGGCAAGGATCTCCTTCTCCCGGACAAGCCTCTCGCCGTCGGGAGCGCACCCCGCGCCGATCCGGTTCTCGTGAAG
>JAQVVW010000233.1 GCA_028698765.1 Methanoculleus sp.
GGGGAGGGGGCTTGCCCCCTCCCCGTCGGCCCCTCCCCCAATGGCGATACTCCCACGGTCCACTGCCCGAGGAGACTCGGGAGAAGAACCGTACACGGCTTTCCACCAGCAATCGCCACGCACTGCCCGCCCCCTTGGGGGCGGGAGGAGCGCGAAGCGCGGGCGGTGGGGGCTGACAGTATCCTCGAATCAGGTAGAGACAGCCCCTCCCCAAATGGCGATATCCCCACGGTCCACTGCCCGAGGAGACTCGGGAGAAGAACCGTGCACGGCTTTCCACCGGCTATCGCCATACACTCCCCCCGACCCTCGTGGGCGGTGGAGGAGCGCCGGAGGCGCGGGCGGGGTGGGGGCTACGAGAAGATCTGTATGAGGTAGAGACAGCCCCTCCCCCAATAGCGATATCCCCATGGTCCACTGTATGGAAAGATGCTGGAGAAAAAGTGGAGTTCTGGCTCGCTCCGGAGGATTGGGCGGGAATTACAGGAAGACCCTTACAGAATAGAAACCCAAAAAGGAGCGGCGTCCCGGTTCGCTCCAGGATATGATCGTGGCAGATGCCGCCCCGGCGACGATAGGGCCGCTATGTAATGAGACCGCGGAGGAGCGCCCCCCGGGTCAGCCCGCTCATCCGATCAACTTCGCTTTATATCCTTCCAGGATCTGGACGATGAACCGCTGGTGCTCCTCCAGCGCCTGCTCGTCATCGGGGGAGGTCTCGATCCCGACGACGTAGAGCAGGATCAGTGCGTTGTCGAGGTCGAGAACGGTCGGGTCATCGACCTGGTCCTTTGCGAGACGGACGGCGAGATCCTCGTAGTCCTCCTCCGTGAAGACATGCTCGGGATTCGTCGTCACCCTTGAGTCGGCGAAACCGCCGGCACGCTCCCTGAGGATCAGGAGTGCACGCTCCAGCAGAGCGGGGCGCGGGGTGATCGCGTCGAGCCGGGCAAGCGCCTCCGTGCTCTTCTCCATCGCGTTCGGATAAAGCCCGAACTTATACGTCAGCAGGGCCTGTGCGACCAGATGGCCGGTCTCCTCGTCTATCCGGGCGAGGAGCGGGCCGACCCGGTCGATATATTCGTTTAGCATCTGCTTCATTGTCTTCTCCTGTGGTTTCGGCGCGTTAAACACTTTCTCTACCCGGATTGAAAGGAAGGTGATCGTTGCCGCGAAGACTGCCTGCACAACCAAGCCGCCCGAACTGATATCATTGGGTATAACCAGGATGAGAATCGCAAAGAGCGGCGTGAAGAGCGAGACGAGGTCCCGTCGGGGTTTCTGGTAGGCCTGGTAGAAGAGGATGAACGAGGCGATGACGCATCCTGCGACACCTGCGTTTATCCAGACGACATAGGGAAAACCGAGGGATGCAAGCAGCAGCCCGATCCCGATCCCCAAAAACGAGACTGCAGGAACCGCTATCCAGAGACGTGACTCTGTTCCGGGTGGTGTGGTGATGTTCGTCATTGATCGCCCTTGTATCATAGTTATGCGGGAAGAGTAAACAGCGTTTCCCCCGAAGGAAGCGGTGTCTCACCGATCGGTGGGAAGATCGGGTACCTCGATCTCCACGTCCCGACCGGCGAGGGCAGCCGTGCGTAGCCGGAGATTCTCGCGCTCTGTGGCATACGAGGCCTGCAGCGCCTCCCGCTGGTTCTCCGCTCGCACCTTCGCCGCAGCCTTTGCCTCGGCCTCCCGGCGCAGTCCCGGGATCATGGCCTCAAGGCGCTGCTCCTCGACCACCACCGGGAGCGCGGCCCGGGCCCCCTCCTCTGCCGCCCGCTTCGTCCTGCCGTCGTGCTGCTGCTCCAGCGCCCGCCTCATCGCGGCAGGCAGGGTCCCGACGTCGGAGAAGAGGCGGACCTCGTCCTGGTTCTTGAGGGGAAGTTCTTCCCGCCGGATCATGGCGAGAACGACCGGCATCGCCGCTTCGGTCGGGCCGACCGGGTCTTTTCCATCGTCCGTATACGCGTCGAGCGCCCGGTCGATCGATGCGGCCGCCGCGCGATCCCCCGCCTTTTCTGCCACTTTTCCGGCCTTCCGGAAGACATGGGAGGCGGTGGTCAGGAGAGCCGCCATCTCCCGTCCGGCCTCCCTCTCCGTGGCGGCGAGTGCCCGGATCCTCTCCTCGATCTCCTGCTTACGGGCATAGTCCGGGCGCTGTTTGAGAGCGGCAAGTTCCTCTTCCGCCTTGTGGATCGCGCTCTCCGCCTCCGCGCCCGCCGCCCCGTACTCCCGCACCTGACCGTCGGCGGCGGCATACTCCTCGCGGATCCGGGCGATGGACGCATGCGACTCCCGCACGCCCTCCACCCGCTGCCGGTCGGCGCGCGCCCGGCCGATCGCCTCGGTCATCGTGTTGACCTCACGCCCCAGGTCTTTGACGGCTGCACGCACCTCCTTCATCTCGTCCGGGTAAACGGAGGAGAGGTACTTCCCCTGCCCCTTCAGCGCCTTGAGCGAGCCCTTCAGGATCTCGGCGGCGGTCGCGTAGAACGCTTCAGGGTCGCCGGAAGGCTCGTGGGAGAGGATCTGCCCCATAGACTTCGTGAACCCCGGAAGCGCCTTTTTCGAGATGTCGCGGAGCCGGGGGTGAACCTCTTCGTTCCCCTCCGCGCTCTCCATCCCGGCGATCGCCTCCTTGAGATGATCGAGGGCGCTCCGGATCCCCTCGCGCGGCGGGTCCGTCGCACCGGAGAGTTCGCGCCCGATCGCCTCATCGCGGGCGTCGAGCCACGCAGGAAGGTCGTCGAACGAGAGTTTCAGGTTCTCCTCCTCCGGTTCGGGTCGCCGGAAGAGATCTCGCAGTTGCTTGAACATGATTCATCCGATTTGGACGGGTGTACTCATCAGGGTTCCGCCCGTCAGTCGCTCCCCGCGATCCGCTGCAGCCGTTCCACACCGTGGATCTCATGGATGACGTCCACCACAGCAGGAGGGACCAGGTGCTCCCAGGGCTCGCCGTCGAGTATCCGTTGCCGGATGACCGTCCCGGAGTGCGTCAGCCGCTCATGCATCTCGGGCGACCGGACGCTCACCCCGGCCTCGGTGAAGAGCTGCACAACGAGGGGGTTACTCGAGTAGACGGAATCGAACGGCGGGGTCATCGAGCGGACGTGGGCGACCCAGAGGGCGTTACGCTGGACGTCCTCAATGGGGATGACGTAGAACGGGCAGTCAAGGTCGGCGAGCGACCGGGTCAGCATCAGCACCCGCTCCCCCGCCGTAAAGGGATTCGCCACGGTATGGGAGACCTGGGCGCTCCCCACACCGATGACGATCTCGTCAACCGTGCAGGCTATCCGTTCCAGCACCGACTGGTGCCCGTTGTGGTAGGGCTGGAACCGCCCGATGTAGAACCCGCGGCTCATTCCCGGTCACCCCCATGCGCGACCTGCGCGGCAAACGCGCCCGCCGTGAACCCCGCATCGATGTTCACCACCGCAAGCACCGAGCACGCCTGGAGCATGCTCGCAAGCGCCGCCTCGCCGCCGCCCATGTAACCGTAGCCGGTGCTCACCGGGACGCCGATCACCG
>JAQVVW010000234.1 GCA_028698765.1 Methanoculleus sp.
GAAGAAGGGCGTCGACCCCGACAGGCTCTCCCGGACCATCGGCGTCATGAACCTCGTCTCAACGCCGCTCGGCGGGTTTCCGATGTGCCACGGCGCCGGGGGGCTTGCCGCCATGTACCGGTTCGGGGCGAGGACCGGCGGGGCGAACATCGTCGCCGGGATCTTCATCCTCGTCTTCGCCGTCGCCTTCGCCCCGCCGGAGGTCCTGACTCTCATCCCGTTCGGGGTCTTTGGGGCGCTCCTGGTCTTCGTGGCGCTCGAACTCGGGAAGCACAGCGCGAAGACGGAGTCCTACCTGGTCACGGGGGTCATCGCCGTCCTCACCCTCGCGGTCGGCCTCACCGTCGCGTTCATCGTCGGGATGATCCTCGCGTATGCGCTGGAGCGGTGGGGGAAGGGGAGAGCATCCTGACCTGACCAGGTTTTATCCTGTCCGGCGTAAGACCCGGGCGAAGATGGACACCGTCACCTTACTCGGTCTTCTCGCCGGCTCGCTCACGACACTCGCGTTCGCGCCGCAGGTCGTCCGGGCGTGGCGCTCGACCGGCGACCTCTCGCTTTCGATGCTCATCGTCCTCCTCGCCGGCGTCCTCCTCTGGCTCGCCTACGGGGTGGTGAGGGGGGATCCTGCCATCGTGGCGGCGAACGCAGCCACCGCAGTCCTGGTCGGCCTCACCCTCCTGATCAAGCAGAGCGGATGAAGACCCTCACCGTTATCCTGTAGAAAAAGGGTTTTATTCCTGCATCTCGACAAGCGATTGGAGGGCTTCGGGGACGCTGCCGTAACCGCCCGCAGGCACGATCGGGGGCTGGCCGTCGGCAGCAAGGATCTCCTGGCCGGTGGCGTTGATCAGCATCTCGACGAATGCAACGCCAAGGTCGGGGTGCTCCGCGATCTTCGGGACGGTCACGCCGTAGACGATCGGCGAGCCTGCATAAAGCGCCGTGCCGTCGCCCTTCTTCGCCTCGGTCCGGACGGTCGCGTAGTTATCCGCAAATGCGACGGCCGAGAGGTCGATCTCCTCGGGGAGTTCGAGGAACGAGAGGTCGTTCTGGACGGCAACGCTCCGGTACTCCCAGGCGTAGTCGAGGTCGCCCGATTTGACCATCTTGACGAGTTCGTCGGCCTTCGGGCGGATCGTCAGGGTGACGTTGTCGGGCTTCGGGTCGGCGGCGTGGATGGTGGCGGTGCCGTTCTCTTCGGTGACGGTGATCGCGCTGTGCTCGCTGACAAGGGTCTCGAAGATCCGGTCGTTCTTGTAGTAGGCCTCGGCGAGCCGGAGCACCATCGGGGTGCGGTAGCCGCAGGGATCGGAGTTCGGGTCGGAGAAGCCCCACCGGACGCCGTCGCGGTCGAGGATCTCGTACCAATTCTCGGCGGTAATCTCGTCGGCGTATTTGCTCTCGTTCGAATAGGTCAGAACCATCCGGTTCTTCGCGAACGTGAGATACCAGTCGGCGTGATCGGGCAGCATCATCTCCGGGATGAGGGCGTAGTCGGCCGAGGCAACGACATCGGCGGGCTTGCCGTTCTCGGTCACCTTCTTGATGCAGTCGACACTGCCGGCGGGCTCGAGGAGCACGGTGACGCTGGGGTGGTCGGCTTCGAATTCTGCTTTCACCTTCTCAAACGGCCCGGTCAGGCTCCCGGCGTGGAAGATCTTCACCTGGACGTCTTCGCCGGCGGTTGCCGTCGGCGTGGGGGTCGTCGTCTGGTCGTCGGTCGTCCCCGTGCAGCCGCAGAATAGGACCGCGGCAGCGACGATGATGCCGATAAGAGCCGATAAATGGGTTTTTTTCATGAAATGACTTTTGAGAGTGGCCTGTTTTTAAAACTATCTCTTTTTACAAAAGGTAACCGGAATCTATTTACTCTTCGTCACCGGACGGGCCGTTTCACCCGGAGAATGCTCTGATTTCGGTTCAGCGCTCTTCCCGCGGTATCAGGTGGACTGCCTTCGCCTGGAGGGAGACCCAGACCTCCATCCCCTCATGAAGCCCGAGGGCATCCGCCCTCCTCGCGGTCACGAGCGCGACGAGATCGCACCCGCAACGGACGGTCACGTTCACGAACGGCGCCGCAGGCTCGACGGCGGTGACCGTGGCCGGGAACCGGTTCTCCGCCTCCTCGTGCATGGGTTCCCTCCGGTGCAGGGAGATGTCTTCGCCCCGGACGATCATCTCGACCTCGTCGGCGGGCGGCGGGGTCGCCGAGAGGACCTCCTTTTCTTGTGCTTCGACCACGGTGAGTTCTCCTCTCCGTGCGACGACCCGGCCGGGGATGATGTTCTGGACGCCCACGAACCGGGCGATCCGCCGGTCTCTCGGCTCGCGGAAGATCTCGCGGGAAGGCCCGGCCTGGGCGATCGTGCCCTCGATCATCACCCCGACCCGGTGGGCGAGCCGCTGCCCCTGCGCGAGGTCGTGGGTGCTGATGAGAACGGTCATGTTGGCCTCGCGGTTGAGGCGCACCACGATCTCCTCGATGGTCGCGGTCGATGTCGGGTCCAGGTTCGCGGTCGGCTCGTCCAGGAAGAGGATCTCGGGGTCGGTCACGAGCACCCGCGATAACGCCACCCGCTGCTGCTCCCCGCCGGAGAGGTCGGTCGCCCGGCTCTTGATGTAGCGGGAGAGCCCGACAGCTTCGAGGGCCTCCTTCACCTTCCGGTCGATATCCTCGCCGGAGGCCCGCCGGTACCGGAGCCCCATCGCGACGTTGTCGTAGACGGATGCGTTGAAGACGATCGGCCGTTGAAAGAGCATCCCCATCCGGCGGCGGAGGTCGAGCGAGGTGCCGCGCTCCGCGACCGTGTCGACCCCGAAGATCGAGAGTTGCCCCTCGTTCGCGGGCTCGATCAGGTCGAGGACGCGGAGAAGTGTGCTCTTCCCGGAGCCGCTCGGGCCGATGAGCGCCAGGATCTCCCCCTCTCCGACCGCGAGGTCGACGTCGTGCAGGGCCAGAAGGCTGCCGTAGGACTTTCGTATGCCGTGCGCCTCTATGATCGCCATGCCGTTCACCGCCTCTGCACCAGGGATAGCGCGAGATTCACCCCGAGCGCCACCGAGAGGAGGATGATCCCGAGCGCGATCGAGAGGGAATAGTTCGCCATCGATGTGTTGAGCGCGATTGCGGTGGTGAGGACGCGGGTCGCGCCCCGGATGTTCCCGCCGACGATCATCACCGTCCCCACCTCGGCGATCGCCCGCCCGAACCCCAGGAGGACGCCGGCCATCACCGCGAACCGGGCCTCCGATATGATCGTCATGACCGTCTGGAGCCTGCTCGCGCCGAGGGCGGTGATCGTGTAGCGCTTGTCCCGGTCGATCCCGGAGAGCGCCGAGACTGTCAGCCCCATCAGGAGCGGTATGATCAGGACCGTCTGGGTAACGATCATGCCCCCCGGGGTGTAGAGGAGGCGGAGGAACCCGAAGGGGCCGATGTTCGAGAGCATCAGGAACATGACCAGGCCGACGATGACCGTCGGGAGCGCATACAGCGTCTGCAGCGTGGAGACGACCGCATGCTTCCCCCGGAACT
>JAQVVW010000235.1 GCA_028698765.1 Methanoculleus sp.
GCCCTGCCTTCGGGCGGTGTTGTCCTCCTCTCCAGTGGCACCTACAACTGCGCAGGGATCATTGCTCCCAAGGCAGGCTCGACTCTCATGGGGGAGGGTGAATCGGAGACGTTCCTCGTCTTCACCCACGACGGACGCATCAACGTCGACCGCGAGAACATCACGCTGGACGGGTTCCACATCAAGGGAACCGGTTACAGCAGCGGTGTCAAGTGGCTCGGCGTGATGAACATCCGTGCAAGCCACGCGAAGATCCACAACATCACGGGAACCGCGGATGCGAGCATCCAGGCGGTCTACCTCCTGATCCATGATCCGACCGTGTATGCCCCGACCCTTGAAGACGTCGAGTTCGTCAACTGCAGAGCGGTGGACACCGGGACCTACGGGTTCCTCCACAACGCCTGGGGCTCGACGAACATGGTGATCAAGGACGTCCGCTACGAGAACTGCGCTGCGATCAACTGCGGCAAGTTCGGAGCGTTCAACCCCTGGGTGACCGGGTTCGACTTTGCGGAGCTCAACGACATGGACGGCCTTTACGTGAAGGACTGCTATGCGGAAGGCACCCTGGAGTCCGGATTCCACTTCGAGTTCGACCCGAAGGTGACGAACGCCGTCCTCGAGAACTGCACGAGCAAGAACAACGGGATTAAGCCCTTCCCGACGAAGGCCTACAACGTGAACGACATGTCGACCCACTACTTCGGGTGCGGCTACTACGCCCCGAACTGTGACGTGACGTTCATCGACTGCACCGCGGAGGGCAACTCCATGAACGGGTTCTACACGACCAACGGCGGGAAGCTCTACAACTGTGTCGAGAAGGACACCGGCATCGGGAGAACCGACTTCTCCTACCGGGTGCCCGCCGGCTACTACAGCATCCCGACCCGCTCGGTCAACCCCTCTACGGTGCTGGAGAATTGCACGAGCATCAACTCGCGCGCCTACGGCCTCCAGGTCGACCTCGCGAACAACGTCAAGATCCGGAACTTCCACCTGATCGACCCGGTCGGGTACAACGGCAAGGGTTCCAGCCTCGGCGGCACGAACGGCCAGTTCGACAACTCCGAGGTGAGCATCTATGCATCAGGCAACCGCGTTGAGACGCTGGTCTGGGCGAAGGAGAACGTCAACACCGTCTTCTCCGGCCAGATCGTCTCCGATGCGGCAAAACCGTTCGTGATCGAGGGCTACAGAACCAAGAACGTCCTCGTGAAGGACATGGAGATCGTCTCGAAGACCCTCCCCGCCGGTTCCTCCGGCGTGACCGTCGTGAGCACGGTTCCGGCCGGCCAGGCGACCCTCCAGAACGTGAAGGTGACGTCCACCGGCTCGCCGGTGCCGACGCCGACCGTTCCGGTTACCACCCCGACCACTCCGGTGCCGACCACCCCGGCTCCCTCCGGGAAGCCGGACCTCGTGGTGACCGACATCTCCTGGACGCCGGCGAAGCCCGCCTCCGGGGATGCGGTGACGATGAAGGCCACGATCAAGAACCAGGGCGACGCCCCCACGCCTGCGGGCACCAAGCACGGCGTCCTCTTCACGTTCGATGACGGCGCCGCCGGTGCAGGGGTCTGGTCCGATGTCCACACGGCATCGATCGCCCCCGGCTCCTGGGTCACCCTGACCGCGAGCGGCGGTTCGGCCGGTGCAACCTGGAAGGCCGTCGAGGGTACTCACGCCGTGAAGGCCACCGTCGACGACGTCAACCGGATTGCCGAGTCGAACGATGCGAACAACGTTCGCACCGAGCAGATCACGGTCTCGAAGACCGCGTCGGGGTCTACCCCGACCCCCACTCCTACTACTCCGGCTCCCTCCGGGAAGCCGGACCTTGTGGTGACCGAGATCTCCTGGACGCCGGCGAAGCCTGCCTCCGGGGATGCGGTGACGATGAAGGCAACGATCAAGAACCAGGGCGACGCCCCCACGCCTGCGGGCACGAAGCACGGCGTCCTCTTCACGTTCGATGACGGCGCCGCCGGACCCGGAGTCTGGTCGGACACCCATACCGCGGCTGTCGCTCCCGGTGCGTCGGTCACGCTGACCGCGACCGGCGGATCTGCCGGTGCAACCTGGAAGGCCGTCCTTGAGACGCACACCGTGAAGGCCACTGTGGACGACGTCAACCGGATTGCTGAGAGCAATGAGAACAACAACGTAATGAGCAAGGAGATCGTCGTCGGCGCCACGGCTCCCGTCAGGGGCGACCTCAACAAAGACGGCAACGTCGATTGGGTCGACGTGACGATCGCTGCCGATATGGCACAGGGGATCACCGCGCCAACCGCCACCGCCGACCTTAATGGAGACGGCACCGCGGACTGGAAAGATGTTGCCCTGATCGCCGACTTCTTCTTCGGCAGGACTTCTTCTCTCTAAAGCGTCTACCAGGAGCGGTGGTTGGTCCCTCCTCTCCTCCTGGTTTTGCCACGGGTGCCGCCTCTTACCACCTTTATGGTGAGCGGTAATATTGGTTATGGACGGGTCTTCTCCCCGGCTCCGGCTGGCATCGTCCGTTGCCGCATCGTGCTATATGACCCTGAAAACACTCTTCTCGCTGATCTCCGGCTCTCCCGGGATTGGAGCGGCGGATACATCTAAATAGGTGTCGACCGATACTGGCGACCGAATGGCAGTAGCGCTCCCGAAGAACTTCAGTGAGGTCAGGCAGCACTTAGAGCAGCCGCTTATCCGGAACTCGTTCTTTATCATGACCTCGTCGTTCGTTGCAGCGGGGTTCGGGTTCTTCTTCTGGATGATTGCCGCCCGGTTCTACTCGCAGGCGGACGTGGGTATCGCAACCGCCCTGATGTCGTCGATGGGCCTCCTCATCCTCATCTCCCGCCTCGGTCTCGACCAGTCGGTGATCCGGTTCTTTCCGAGCCGCGACAAGAACCGGGTGCTCGGAACCGCCGTCCTCGTCCCGACGGCGATTGCGCTCGGCGCAGGCGTATTCTTCATCGCCGCGGTCGACGTCCTGGCCCCCGAACTCGCGGTCGTCAGAACGATCGCGCCGCTCTACCTCGTCATCCTCGGGGCTTACTCCATCGTCTGGGTCTTTGAGGGTGCGCTCAATGCCCTGCGGAAGTCCGAATATTACTTCGCCCTGAACCTGCTCTACGGAACGAGGATCCTCTTCCTCGTCCCCCTGGTCTCCCTCGGCGCGATGGGTATTTTCGGCGCCTTCGGCCTCTCGTTCATCCTCGGTCTCGCCCTGGCTCTCATCCTCCTTGCCCGGTGCTCCGTCCGGCCGACGCCGTGCGTCGACCGGGCCTTCCTGCGGGAGGCGTGGCAGTTCTCCGCCGGCGCGTACATCGCCGGGATCCTGATGTCCGCCCCGAACATGGTCATCCCGATCATGGTGCTCCACGTCCTCGGGGCGGAGAGCACCGCCAACTACTACATTACCTACGCGATCGTCTCGATCCTCTTCATGATCCCCTACGCGTTCACGACCTCGCTCTTCGTCGAGGGGAGCCACGGGGGAGAGATGAAGAAGAGCGTGCTCAGGACGCTCGCGAGCATG
>JAQVVW010000009.1 GCA_028698765.1 Methanoculleus sp.
GCGCACTCGGGGAGCGGGAATTCTTCGCCGGCAGTCACGTCTACGTGGGCTCCGCCCGGGGGAGCGGCGGCCTTGCCCGGGCAGAACGGCACCTGCGGCTCGCCCTCCGCCGCGACCGCCCGCCCCGGTGGCACATCGACTACCTCCTCCTCGATCCGCACTTCTTCCCCGCCGCCGTCGTCACCGCCGCAACGGATCGGGACTGCGAGTGCGACCTCGCCCGGGCCGTCGCCGGGCCCTCCGTCCCGGGGTTCGGGTGCAGCGACTGCGCCTGCCCTTCCCATCTCTTTTACCGTCCCGGCGACCCGGTCACCGAGGTCGCTACGGCATTCCGGGGACTTGATCTCGATGCCCGGATCACAAGAATCAAGAATGAGGGGAGCGAGCATAGCGTATGAACGTTCTCGGTATCTCCGGAAGTATGCGTAAAAACGGCAATACCGCGGCTCTCGTCACCACCATCCTCGATCGGGTGCGGGAGGCGGGCATCGAGACTGAGTTTCTCTCGCTCGCCGATATGGATATCCGGCCCTGCACCGGGTGCGAGGCCTGCCGGGATGCAAAGTGGTGCGTAACAGAGGACGACGACTGGGGTTACGTGGCGCAGAAGATGATCGACTGCGAGGTCCTCGTCCTCGGTGCCCCGACCTACTACTACGACATCAACGGCCAGACGAAGAACCTGATCGACCGGACCTACTCCCTCTTCCACGATAGACGGCTGTCGGGGAGGAGAGCCGTCGCCGTCGCCGTCTGCGCCGACCGGGGAGGCGAGCGCTCCCTTGAGACGATGGAGGGGTTCCTGAACGCCCACGAGTTCTCGTACCTCGGCTACGTCTGCGGCAGGGGCTATGCACCGGGAGACGTCCAGAAAGACGAACGGGCGATGAAGAAGGCAGCTGGAGTCGCGGATACGATCGTCAGGTACCTCCGGCCCGAGGACTGAGGAACTCCCGGCCGTCGCGAGCGGGACGTCTCAGGGAAGAGCGGGACATTCTCCTGCAGGCCTGCCCGCCTTTCTTCCCTGCCGGCTGCCGTCAGAGCAGCAGCGATATGATCGCAAGGACAATGAAGATGATAACCAGCCACTTTGCGATCGACATCGACATTCCTGCAACGCCTCGTGCCCCGAGTATGGCAAAGATAAGTGCCAGTACGAAGAAGAGGATTGCAAGCCCTACAAGGCCACCACCAAGCATATCGTTCTCCTCCCAACCGCCGGCGTCCGGCCGGCGTTGAGGAGCGACACTCTATTCGCGCATATTTATAATTTTCCGGATATGATTTCGAATGGCCCGGCGACCCGATCAGAGATCAACCCGGGAGGAGATCGTAGATCGTCGTCCGCCGCCGGAGCACCCGGCCGAGATCCCCGGCCATCCGCCGCATATCAGCCGGATCCAGGTAATCGGTATCCCGGGCGCCCGCCTCCCGGGATATGCTCTCTTCAAAGAGCGTTCCACCGAGGTCGTCTGCGCCCGAAAGAAGCCCCATCTGCGCCATCTTCGTCCCGACCTTAACCCATGAGGCCTGGATGTGATCGAAGTTGTCGAGGAAGAGCCGGGCGACCGCAAACATCAGGAGATCTTCCCTGCCGGCCGCTCCGGGCCGGGCCTGCCCCGCCCGGTAGAGGGGGGTGTTTTTGTGGATGAACGAGAGGGGCACGAACTCCGTGAACCCGCCGGTCTCGTCCTGGATCTCGCGGAGGATTGCAAGGTGCCGGGCGCGATCTCCCTCGCTCTCACAGGAGCCGTACATGATCGTCGCCGTCGACCGGATGCCGAGACGGTGCGCCTCCTTGATGATCCGGACCCAGGTCGCCGTGTCGATCTTGTCCGGGCAGATCACGCGGCGGACGTCGTCGACCAGGATCTCGGCCGCGGTCCCGCAGAGGGTGGCGAGACCCGCGTCCCGCATCATCCCGAGGACTTCCCCGGTGGAGATGCCGCTCTTCTCTGCGGCATACGCCACCTCCATCGGGTTGCTCGCGTGGATGTGCACGCCGGGAGCCTCGTCCCGTATCCAGGAGTAAATGTCAACATAGGACCCGGCGTCGAACTCCGGGTGAAGCCCGCTCACCGTGCAGACCTCGGTGACGCCGCGCTCGCGCGCCGCCCGCGCCTTCTCCCGCACCGCGGCCTCGCCGTAAAAGAAGGCATCGGCGTCGCCCGGCTTGCGGGAGAACCCGCAGAACCCGCAGGCGTTCACGCAGAGGTTCGTGACGTTGATGTTCTGGTTCCGGACGTAAGTGACGGCGTCGCCGACTTTCCGTTCGCGGAGCTCGTCCGCGGCGGCCAGGATCGCGAGGACGCCCCGGTCGCGTGTCGAGAGGAGCCGGACGGCCTCCTCCTCCGTGAGCCGGTGGCCGGCAAGCACGTCCTCAAGCACCTCTGATAGCGGCGTCATGGGCGCATCCATCCCTGTGGGATACGTTGATCTGGCACGGTCAGGACAAGAACCTTCGGGTGCGCCCGACGGTGGTGCATACACTTATCTCTTCACGGGGATATCCCGGCGGCCATGGCACAACAGATCCTCTGCCACCAGCGCACAAGGCTCAGCTACAAGGACGCATACGGCTACGTCATCCCGGTCGGGAGCACCGGCCTGATGGCCTGGGTGACCGACGAGGGGATGATCGGGACGGACGGATTCGATATCGAGGCGCTCGCGAATGCCGGGGTTCCCGCGGCGATCGTCGGCGCCTCGGAAGAGTCGACTCTCGATAACCTCGACAGCCTGATGGACGCCGAGGTGAAGGCGGCAAACCTCCCCGCCGTGCAGCGCCGCGTCGAGATCGGGATGACGGGGAGGGAGGCCCTGAACCGGATGTGAACCGGCTTCACACCATCTCGTATTTCGTCGTCCGCTGCCGGAGCGTCCGGCCGAGATCCCCGGCGATGCGCTGCATCTCCGCCGGATCGAGGTAGTCGGCGCCCTCGCCCCCGGCATCCGTGCTGACGTCGTCGCAGAACATCGTCCCCCCAAGGTCGTCGCCACCCGCAAGAAGCCCGAGCTGCGCCATCTTCGTCCCGACCTTGCCCCAGGAGATCTGGATGTGGTCGAAGTTGTCGAGGAAGAGCCGGGCGACCGCAAACATCAGGAGATCCTCGCGGCCGGTCGCGCCTGCGGGTGCGAGGCCCTTACGGTAGATGACCGTATTCTCGTGGAGGAAGGAGAGCGGGACCAGTTCGGTGAACCCACCGGTCTCGTCCTGGATCTCGCGGAGGATTGCAAGGTGCCGGGCGCGATCGCCCACGCTCTCGCAGGAGCCGTACATGATCGTCGCCGTCGACCGGATGCCGAGACGGTGCGCCTCCTTGATGATCCGGACCCAGGTTGCCGTGTCGCACTTGTTCGGGCAGATCACGCGACGGACGCTGTCCACCAGGATCTCGGCCGCGGTCCCCTGCAGCGTCCCGAGACCCGCATCGCGCAGGCACTCGATCGCCTCCTTCGTCGAGACGCCGCTTCGTTTCGCCGCCCAGGCGATCTCGTCCGGGCTTGCCGTATGGATGTCTATGCCGGGAGCCTCCTCCCGCACGCAGGAGATGAGATCGACGTAGGAGTCGAGGGTATAGTCCGGGTGGACGCCGGAGAGGAGGCATATCTCGGTGACGTTCCGCGTCGCCGCCGTCCGGGCCTTCTCCCGGATAATGTCCATCCCGTCGTAGAAGGCCTCCGGATCGTCCGCCCGACGCCCGAACCCGCAGAACCCGCAGAGGTTCTTGCAGATGTTGGTGACGTGGATGTTCTGGTTCCGGACGTAGGTGACGACGTCGCCGACTCTTCGTGCGCGGAGTTCGTCTGCGGCGGCGGCAATCGCCCAGACTTCCCGACCGCGCGTCGAGAGGAGCCGGACGGCCTCCTCCTCCGTGAGCCGGTGGCCGGCAAGCGTATCGTCGAGCAGGGTGTGCAGCGGGTACGGCATCGTAAGCAGATCTCTTGTGGTCCCGGATTTATTCGTCTTTCTCTTTACGGCGCGCAAGGACGAAGTCGTGGATGAGGATTACGATGATGACGAGGACGGCAAACTCCGCGAGGTGCAGAGGGAGGTAGCCGACGAGCGGCACCGCGACGAGGGCTTTCCCTACAATCCACTCCTTCTTCACCGGCTCGATCACCCCGACGCCGGCGATCCGGAGGTTTGGCTGGTCGGTGGAGGGGTTGTTGTCGCCTTTGGTGATGTAGCCGCCGTGCGGGTCGTCGTAGTAGGCCCCGAGCCCCGACTCCTCCACGGCCGCGTCATCGGCGTAGACGATCGCCCGGTGGATGATCGGGTGGACGGAGTCGGCGCCGTTCGGCCGGTAGATGATCACGTCGCCGTAGTCCCCGAAGGACGTATGCCCCGTCCACCGCCCGTCGTCCCAGGTCGTCAAGGGGCCGAACCGGTCCTCGTCGACGACGAGTACCAGGTCGCCGACGTTCATGTTCGGGACCATGCTCTCCGACTCGATCGTGACCACCGCCGGCCAGGTTCCGGAGAAGAGGAAGAGGGCAAGGGCGATACCCCCCACGACCGCGGCGACCCAGAGGAGATCCCGGGCAAGAGAGACAACCGGACGTTCGCTCTCCCGGAACGCCGCGATGGCCGATGCTGCGCGCTGCAGCCAGGTGGTATCCGACATCTGTTCTAAAGAGATTGCCACCCTTCATATACATAAGTTCTCCGGGGATACCCGGGCAAGCACGGGGGCTCTGTAGAATACTCACCCCTGGAGCGGTATCACCTCAAAAGACGGGATCCCACCTGAAGCACCCCGCAGAACACGAAAAAGATAAACCCATATTGCCGCAGGGAGAATATCATGGAATCCATGCTCGCCAACGCCGAGATCGTACGCCGGTTCCTCGAGTTGAAACATCAGGTCCATCCCGACGTGGTGAGTTACATCCGTGAGCAGAACGATCCCGCGCTCATCGACCGGATTACAGCGGGGGTCCCCGACGGCACCCTGGTCGTCTCCACAGAGCACATCCCGGGTCTCAAGAAGGTCCGGGACGGGACGCGGTTCCTCGCCGACCCCGAACTCGAGGTGATCATGGGGAGCGCCGGAACCACGGGCAGCATCACCGGCCACGAGGACGCCGTCCATTACTTCCGGAACCGCTACAACTGCCTCTCCTCGATGATCCGGAGCCGGATGACCACGATGCCGATCGAGGCGCTGACAAAGTCCCCTCACCGCTACCGGGACGAGGAGTGCAGCGTCATCGGGATGGTGGCCGACGCCCGGACGACGGCGAAGGGGCACCGTCTTATCGAGATTGAGGATCCGACCGGGGCGATGCGGGTGCTCTTCAACAAAGGGCGGGACGACTCGTTCGCGGAGGCAGAACGGATCCTCCCCGACGAGGTGCTCGGGGTCAAAGGGAAACTCTCAAGCGACGGCGGACTCTTCTTCGCCGAGCAGCTCTTTCGCCCGGATGTCCCAATCAACAACGCCCCGTCCAAGAGCGATAGGCCGGGGAGAGCGGCTCTCATCTCCGACGTCCAGGTGGGAAGCGACACCTTCCTCGACGGCGCGTGGAACCGGTTCGCCGACTGGCTCCAGGACTCCGATGCCGGCTACCTCCTGATCGCCGGCGACCTCGTCGACGGTATCGGCATCTACCCCGGACAGGAGAACGAACTGACGATCAAGAACATCTACGAGCAGTACGACGCCTTTGCGGAGATGCTCCGGGACATCCCCTCGCGGATCCAGATCGTCGCCGCGCCGGGAAACCACGACGTCGTCAGGATGGCCGAGCCGCAGCCGGCGATCCCGCCGGAGTTCACTGCGAAGTTCCCGGGAAACTGCACCCTCGTCGAGAACCCCTGCCTCCTGAACCTGCAGGGTGTCCGGATCCTGATGTACCACGGCCGGTCGATCGACGACATGATCGGGCTCATCCCGGGCGCAAGTTACGAGCGGCCCGGTGAGATCATGGATGAGATGCTCAGGCGCCGGCTGCTCGCGATCCCCTACGGGATGCGGACGCCCATCGCCGCGATGAAGACCGACCGGCTCATCATCGATCCCCTTCCCGAGATCCTCCTCACCGGGCACGTCCACATCTGCGGCATCACCCGCTACCGGGGCGTTCTCGGGTTGAACGCCGGCACCTGGCAGGCCCAGACGGCGTTTCAGAAGCAGATGAACATCAATCCCACTCCCGCGCGTGCGTTCGTCGTCGATCTCCAGACACTCCAGCCGGAAGTGATGGATTTCACCTGAACTTCCACCGGATACTCCGGATCTTTTCCACATATTTAAAAATGTTGAATCCCTCTCTATATAGGTACCAAATCGGAGGAATGTAAAGAGATGGATCTGGTGTATCTGGCACCCGTGTGTGCCATCCTCGCTCTCCTGTTCGCAGGATACTCCTACAGGAGTATCCTGAAGGAGGGCACGGGTACTGAAGTGATGCAGAAGATCGCTGCCGCTATCCACACGGGAGCAATGGTCTACCTGAACAAGCAGTACCGCGCTATAGCGATATTCGTCATCGTCCTTGCCGTCGTCCTTGCGCTCGGGATCGGCGTCTTCACCGCCGCCTGCTTCGTGCTCGGCGCGGTGCTCTCGGCGGCCGCCGGCTACATCGGCATGTTCACCGCCACGAAGGCAAACGTCCGGACCACGAACGCCGCACGGCGCGGGATCGCGGATGCGTTCCGCGTCTCGTTTTCGAGCGGCTCGGTCATGGGCATGACCGTCGTCGGGCTCGGGCTTCTCGGGCTCTCGATCGCATATGTGCTCATCAGCACCTTCACGGGGCTTACCCAGGCTGAAGTCCTCACCCACGTGACCGGGTTCGGTCTCGGTGCGAGTTCGATCGCCCTCTTCGCCCGTGTCGGCGGCGGTATCTTCACCAAGGCCGCAGACGTCGGCGCCGACCTCGTCGGCAAGGTCGAGGCAGGCATCCCCGAGGACGACCCCCGCAACCCTGCCGTCATCGCCGACAACGTCGGTGACAACGTCGGCGACGTCGCCGGCATGGGTGCGGACCTCTACGAGTCCTACGTCGGCTCGATCATCGCAGCGATGGTCCTCGGTGTCGCCCTCGCGGCCACGGTGTTCCCGAACGCCGACGTCATGAACGTGATCCTCCTCCCGCTGCTCATCTCCGCGGTCGGTATCATCGCGTCCATCATCGGCTCGTTCTTCGTCCGGACCAACAAGACCGAGAGCAGCGCCATCCACCTGGCCTTCAACAAGGGCCTGGTTGCTGCGATGGTCGTGACCATCGTCGCCGCCTACTTCCTGGTGACGGGGCTCCTCGGGGCGGAGTACATCGGGGTCTTCTATGCTACCGTCGCCGGTCTCGTCGCAGGGTTCGGCATCGGTCTGATCACCGAGTACTACACCTCGTTCGACCGGAAACCGACCCTCTCCATTGTGAAGTCCACCGAGACCGGGGCGGCGACCACCATCATCACCGGGTTTGCGAAGGGGATGGAGAGCACTGTCTGGCCGGTCCTTATCGTCGCTGTCGCGATCTACATCGCCTACATGACCGCCGGGCTCTACGGTATCGCGATCGCTGCCGTCGGCATGCTCGCGACGCTCGGTATCTCGCTCTCCGTCGACGCCTACGGCCCCGTCGCCGACAACGCCGGCGGTATCGCCGAGATGTCCCACCAGAAGCCCGAGGTCCGCGAGATCACCGATACCCTGGACTCCGTCGGCAACACCACCGCCGCCATCGGCAAGGGGTTCGCCATCGGCTCTGCAGCCCTGACGGCGCTCGCCCTCTTTGCCGCCTACACCCAGGCGGTCGGCCTCACGACCATCGACGTAGCGGTCCCGAACGTCTTCATCGGCGTTCTGATCGGTGCGATGCTTCCCTTCCTCTTCTGCTCCGTCACGATGACGGCGGTCAGCAAGGCGGCATACAGCATCGTCCACGAGGTCCGCCGCCAGTTCAAGGAGATTAAGGGCCTCATGGAGGGGACCGCCGAGCCCGACTACAACTCCTGTATCGCCATCTCCACGAACGCAGCACTGCGTGAGATGATCTTCCCCGGCGTCCTCGCCATCGCCGCGCCGCTCGCCGTCGGGTTCGTCCTCGGCACGGAAGCCCTCGGCGGCCTGCTCGTCGGCTCGCTTGCGTCCGGGTTCCTCCTCGCCGTCACGATGGCAAACTCCGGCGGGGCCTGGGACAACGCGAAGAAGTACATCGAGATGGGCCACCTCGGGGGCAAGGGTTCGGATGCCCACAAGGCGGCGGTTGTCGGCGACACCGTGGGCGACCCCTTCAAGGACACGTCAGGACCTTCCCTGAACATCCTCCTGAAGTTGATGTCCATGGTATCGCTGGTCTTTGCACCGCTGCTCCTGCTCTTCTAACCTTTTTTTCAGGCCCGTTCAGGCCCGCTCAGGCCCGGTCTCTTCCAGGCGTCCATACCTTCATCCCGCCCGCCGACAACAGTAGAGTGTGAACTCTCCCACGGGCGGGATGAGAGACCATGTTCCACATCTATCGCACAGTTGAAGCGGCCCCGGTGCCACGGACGGAGGAGACCGGCACGTTCGAGCCCGGTTCCTGGGTTTCGATGATCAATCCGCTGCGAGAAGAGATCGAGGAGGTCTCGGCAAGGCTCTCCATTCCGGGCGACTACCTCCGGGCGGCGCTCGATGAGGAGGAGCGGCCGCGGACCGAGAACGAGGACGGCATCACCCTGATCGTCATCGATATCCCGGTGCCCTACCCGGAGCAGACGATCCTCTACACGACGATGCCGCTCGGGATCATCGTCACGCCCGACACCATCGTCACGGTCTGCCTCCGCGAGAACGCGATCATCCAGGACTTTGCGAACGGCCGGGTGAAGCTCTTCTACACCTTCAAGAAGACCCGGTTCGTACTGCAGATCCTCTTCCGGAACGCGTCCTACTTCCTCCAGTACCTGCGCCAGATCGAGCGATTATCCGACCGGATTGGGGCCGAACTGAACCAGTCGATGCGGAATAAGGAACTGATCCAGTTGATGAACCTCAAAAAGAGCCTGGTTTACTTCTCGACGTCGCTCCGGAGCAACCAGAGCGTCCTCGACAAGACCCTGACGTTCCAGCCGCTCCGGATGTACGAGGACGACACCGACCTCCTCGAAGACGTCATCGTCGAGAACAAGCAGGCGATCGAGATGGCAAGCACGTACTCGACGATCCTCACCGAGACGATGGATGCCTTCGCCTCGATCATATCGAACAACTTCAACAACATCTTGAAACTCCTCACATCGATCACCATCATCCTCGCGATCCCCACGATGATCGCGAGCTTCCTCGGTATGAACGTCCCGGTCCCCCTCGAGGACCACCCCTACGGGTTCCTCATCATCATCGTTCTCTCCCTGATCGTCTCCTCGCTCCTCGCGGTGGCCATCAACCGGAAGGGCTGGTTGTAGTGCCTTTCCTGGCCGGAAACAGGGGAAAACCGGCCCCTTGCCCGGGCCCGGAAGCCCCACCCGGCCGACCGCAACATTTATTTTCATATTCTACATTATAGATCGTGATAAATTCTCCATGATAGATCATGTAAGATAGCGGCGCCGCACGGGAGGAGGCGCCCGGGAAGGTTACGCTCCCGGAGGAGCCGGCACCGGTTGCCGGCGACCGCATGTACGGCAGCACAACCACGGACCGAGCGGCCGGGAAGGTTGTCGGTCGGAGGATCAGCCACTTTTGCACGGTATGGAGGCCCATACGGGGACCGACCGCGGCAATCGGGTATGATGAATCGTGTAAATTGAGGAAGTATGGAGCAGACATTCGCCGTGAAACTGGAAGAGAAACGCTACCGCCCCGACCCCCGGTGCAAGGCAACCGCCTGGACGCCGGACTACACGCGGGCGTACCAGGAGTTCCTGCACGACCCCGACGGGTTCTGGGACCGGATCGCCCGTGAACTCTCCTGGTTCGAGCCCTGGGACCGGGTGAAGGAGTGGAACTACCCCTACGCGAAGTGGTTCGTCAACGGAAAACTGAACATCACCTACAACTGCCTGGACCGCCACGTCATCGGCGGCCGGCGGGAGAAACCGGCGATCATCTGGCACGCCGAGAGCGGAGAGAAGCAGATCCTCACCTACGACGCCCTGCACCGCGAGGTGATGCGGTTTGCAAACGGGCTTTCGAGCCTCGGCGTCGGGAAAGGCGACCGGGTCTGCATCTACATGCCGCTCGTCCCCGAGCAGATCGTCGCGATGCTCGCCTGCGCACGGATCGGGGCCGTCCACTCAGTGGTCTTCGGCGGGTTCGGGGCGGATGCGCTCGCGATGCGGATCAACGATGCCGATGCAAAAGTCCTCGTCACTGCGGACGTCGGCTACCGGCGGGGAAAGACCGTCCCGCTCCGCGAGATCGTGAACGATGCGCTCACCCGGACGCCGTGCGTCGAGAAGACCGTCGTCCTCCGGCGCGAGACCCCGGCTGTCGAACTCGATCCCGCGCGGGAGGTCGATTACGCCGAGCTCGTGGCCCGCGCCGCACCCGACTGCCCGGCGGTGGCGATGGACTCGGAGGACCCGCTCTTCATCCTGTACACGAGCGGTTCGACCGGCGCACCGAAGGGGATCGTCCACACCTGCGGCGGCTACATGGTCGGGACCTACTACACCGCCCGCCACGACTTCGACATCAAGGAGACCGATGTCTTGTGGTGCACCGCCGATCCCGGGTGGATCACCGGCCACAGCTACATCGTCTACGGCCCGCTCGCGGTCGGCACGACGGTCGTCATCGCCGAAGGGACACCGGACTACCCGGATCCCGGCGCCTACTGGCAACTGGTCCAGGATCTGGGGGTGACGATCTTCTACACCGCGCCGACCGCCATCCGGATGTTCATGCGCTACGGCGACGAGTGGCCGGCGAAGTACGACCTCTCGTCGCTCCGGGTGCTCGGCTCCGTTGGGGAACCGCTCAACCCCGAGGCGTTCGAGTGGTACTACCACCGGATCGGCGGCGGGCGGTGCCCGATCGTGGACACCTGGTGGCAGACCGAGACCGGGATGCACATGATCACCACGATGATCGGTGAGACGATGCGCCCCGGGTTTGCCGGAAAGCCCATCCCGGGCGCCGTCGTTGATGTCGTCGACAGGAGGGGGTTCCCCGTTCCGCCCGGCACCGGCGGGTTCCTGGTCATCAAGGAGCCCTGGCCCTCGATGCTCCGGACGGTTCACGGCAACGACGAGCGATACCGCACCTACTGGAACACCATACCGGGGTGCTACACCGCAGGCGACCTCGCGGTGAAGGACGAGGACGGCTACATCATGGTCATCGGCCGGGCGGACGACCTGATCGTCGTTGCCGGGCACAACATCGGGACGGCCGAGGTCGAGAGCGCGCTCGTCTCCCACGAGGCGGTGGCGGAGGCCGCCGTCATCGGGAAACCCGATGCCCTGAAGGGGAACGCCATCAAGGCGTTCGTCACCCTCCGCGTGGGGGCGAGTCCGAGTGACGGCCTCATCGACGACCTCGCCCAGCACGTCAGAAAGAGCCTCGGGCCTGTTGCAGTGCCGGCCGAGATCGAGTTCATGGACAGGCTCCCGAAGACCCGGAGCGGCAAGATCATGCGCCGGGTCTTAAAAGCCCGCGAGCTCGGCATGGATCCGGGCGACATCTCAACACTCGAGGAGTAGACGGTCATGACGGACACACCGACGATCTTCGGGTTGCCCGCAGAGAAGGGGCGATGGGGCCTTGTGGCCCTCGGCCTCCTCATCAACCTCTGCCTCGGGAGCATATACGCGTGGAGCGTCTTCGTCGCGCCGCTCGCCGCGCACTTCACCGCGACGCTCGGCCGGGAGGTGACCGCAGGGGAGGTGCTCCTCCCGTTCTCGGTCTTCCTCGCCTTCTTCGCGATCGCGATGCCGCTCGCCGGGAAGTATCTCGAACGCTACGGCCCGCGGACGGTGACGATAGTCGGCGGGCTCCTCACCGGCCTCGGGTGGCTCCTCGCCTCGACGGCGACGTCGGTCGAGATGCTCTACATCGTCTACGGGGTGATCGGCGGGCTTGGCGTCGGCATCGCCTACGGGGCGCCGGTCGCCGTCGCCACCCGGTGGTTCCCGGACCGGCGGGGGCTCGCGGTCGGGCTTGCCCTCCTCGGGTTCGGGTTCTCTGCCTTCGTCACCGCGAACGCGGCGGGCGCGCTCATCGCCGCATACGGGGTGATGGCGACGTTCCGGATCTTCGGGGTCGCGCTCATCGCCCTGCTGATCCTCTCCGCCCTGCCGCTCCGCTTCCCGCCGCAGGGCTGGCGGCCGGCGGGCTGGACACCACCCGCGCCCGGGGTCGGAACGGCGCCGGTCTGCGAGTGTGACCGCCGCGCGATGCTCCGGACGGGGACGTTCTACGGGCTCTTCGCCTGCTACTTCATCGGCTGCCTCGCGGGCCTCGCCGCGATCTCGATAGCAAAGCCGGTCGGGACCGAGATGGCAGGGGTGGACGCGGGGCTCGCGACGCTCCTCGTCGGGTTCTTCGCCATCTTCAACGGACTCGGGCGCCCGGCGCTCGGCGGTCTTACCGACCGGATAACACCGCAGAAGACGGCGATGCTGACGTTTGCGCTGATCGCGGCGGCATCGCTGCTGATCTGGCTCGCGCCCGGTGTGCCGGCCTACATCGTCGCGTTTGCCGTTCTCTGGGGGTGCCTCGGGGGCTGGCTCGCGATCGCGCCGACGGCGACGGCGTCCTACTTCGGGACGTGCGACTACCCGCGCTGCTATGGGGTCGTCTTCCTCGCCTACGGCGCAGGCGCCATCGCCGGGCCGCAACTCGCCGGGTTCGTCCGGACGGCGACCGGGACCTACCTCGGCGTCTTCCCGCTGGTTGCGGCGCTCGCCGTGGTGGGGTTCGCCGCCGCCTGGCTCCTGATGCGGCCGCCGGCCGCGGTTCCGGCACCGGGGGAGGAGAGAGAAGAAGGGGTTACGCCTTCTCCGTGAGCCCGAGGCGCCGGAGCACCCCGGCGGCCGCCTCCATCCCGCCGTCCAGGTAGACGGCGCCGATGAGCGCCTCCAGGCACTCGGCGAGAACCCGGCCGGATGTCCAGACCCGCTGGGCAGCCTCGCCCTTTCCCCACCGGACGTAGTCGGCGAGGTCAAGGTCTTCTGCGAGAGCGCGGAGCCGGGACATGTTCACCAGGTTCATTTTGCGGTTGGTGATCGCGCCCTTGTCGTGCGCCCCGCCCGTGACCGCCGCCGCCACGACCACGACATTGATGACCGCATCGCCGAGGGTGGCAAGGGCGTCCATGTGGGCGCCCGAAGGGAGGCCCGCCTCCAGGGTGTAGGCGAGGCGGGTGAGCGCCCGGCCGAGGAGCGAGCGGTCACGAAAGGCATAACCTATCTGCTCCTCGATCTCACCCGGGTTCCGGCGGCTGGCGTCGCTCATAAAAAGAGGGTTACTCCTGAACTTCGGCCTTCTCGATCCGGACGGGGACCTTCGGCTTGTCGGCGGAGTTCGTCGCCACCTTTCCTATCTTATCGACAACGTCCATCCCCTCGACCACCTCGCCGAAGACCGGGTGGGCGCTCGGTGTCTGGGGGTTGTCCCAGTCGAGGTAGGTGTTGTCCACCAGGTTGATGAAGAACTGGCTGCCGCCGCTGTTCGGGCGGCCGGTGTTCGCCATAGCAAGCGTCCCCCGGCGGTTCGAACGGCCCTTCACGAACTCGTCGGTGATGGTGTAGCCCGGCCCGCCCGTCCCGGTGCCGGTCGGGTCGCCGCCCTGGATCATGAACCGGGGGATGACCCGGTGGAAGATCGTCCCGTCGTAGAACCCTGATTTAGCCAGTTTCGCAAAGTTCCCCGCGGTCACCGGCATGTTGTCGTAGAGCCGGATCGTGATATCGCCCATGGTCGTGTGGAGCACGACCTTCGTCCCATTTGCTTCTGCCATATGAAATCTCCGTAAGGTATTGTCTGCCGGTATTACTTATTAGTGCTTGGCGCCCGGCATCCGGACCGTGCTGCCGTCCGTTCTTTCGGGGGACCGGGGCGCCGTAGTCTCGGGCGGCCTCACGCCCGGTCCCGGCCCGGAGCCGCACCGCGTCAATAAGATCACCTAAACAGCCCACATAAGTAAACTATTATTAGCCCGCTGTGCGTACGTTATACCATGTACCGCGGAGCGAACCTGCCACCGATCACCCATCATCTCGCCGGAGGACTTCCCCGATGAGCCGCCGGGCACCGGTCTTCATCATCACCGGCGGGCAGGGCCAGTGCAAGACGACGTT
>JAQVVW010000236.1 GCA_028698765.1 Methanoculleus sp.
AGGAGTTCGATCCCCTGCTCGAACGAGTTGCGATAGATGCTCCTGATACTCGAGAGTTCTGTCCCGATGAAGTCGTCGTCCGGAACGCCGGAGTCGATGGAGTTGGCGTAGCGGTTGAGCATGCTCTGGAGGGTTGCGTTCCGGCACCGCTCGGCGATCGCCCGGAGGGCGCTGGAATAATTCTGGCCCCATTTGGCGACCAGACGCTGCACCTTTGCTATGTAGCGCGACGGGATGTACTCGAACCGCTCGGCGGTGTACTGGAAGATCTCGGGCCTGGTCACGGTCGATGTGGTGATCGCGGCCATGTAGGTGTACATGAGGAGCAGGTCCTGCTCCATCTTCTTGTTCTCGAGGATGGTGGAGCGGAGACCGCCGAGAGCTGCAGCCTGCTCCTCGAACGGGATCTTTCCCTGGTTTGCCGCTCGCAGCCGTTCGGTCACATCCTCAAACACCGTCTTACACCTCGATGGTGAGCAGCCCCTGCTTCTTGATCTTCGTGGTCATATGGAAGAGGTCCCAGAACTGTGTGTACCCGGCCTTGTGAAGCCGTTCGAGAATTTTGGCGCGTTTATCGACCTCGTCGTAGATCTCGGCCCGCCGGTTCTCGGGGATGCCGAGCATCGTTGCGATCTTGTTCTCGAGGAGGAAACTGCTCCCTCTCCCGGTGAAGGTGAAGGTGTCGGTGGCGGGGTCCCAGACGAACGCCGCCATGAAGGAGAACCCCTGCGTCTCGGGGTCGTAGCCCACGAGTTCGTTGACGCTGAGCATCCGGCGCACGGTTCCGCCCTGGGGGAGTTTCACCGCGCTCTGGATGATGACCAGGTTGAGGTTGTCGACGTAGGTCTTCGGGATGTTGATCGGGTCGCCGCAGAGACGCTGGATCAGTTTCTCGACCGACGCTGCGTGGAAGGTACTCATCACCGGGTGGCCGGTCTGCATCGCGGAGAACGCGACGGATCCTTCCACTCCACGGATCTCACCGACCAGGATCTGGTTCGGGCGCTGACGCAGAGCCGCTTTGAGGAGATCGAACATCGTGATCTCCGAGCCTTCTCCTTCGCCCTTTCCTTTGGCTTTCGCGACCTCGCGTGTCCAGTTCCGGTGGGGGACGGTCAGTTCCGGAGTATCCTCGATGGTGACGATCTTGTTCTCGGGCGGGAGGAAGGTCGTAAGAGCGTTCAGGGTGGTCGTCTTGCCGCTCGCTGTCTCGCCGGAGACGAACATCGACATCCCGTACTCGAGGCAGATCCAGAGGTAGGCGGCCATCATGTAGTTGCACGCCCCGCTCTCGATCACCTGCAGGATGCTCAGGGGCACCTCGTTCACCTTACGGATGGTGAAGTTGCTTCCGTGCTTGCTGATCTCGGTTCCATAGACGATGTTGATACGCGAACCGTCGGGGAGGGTCGAATCCACGATGGGGTTTCTGTATGTCAGCGGCTGCTTGATCCGCTCGGCGAGTTTGATGACGAAGGCATCGAGTTCCTTTGAGTCCTGGAACCCGACGACCGACTTTAAGCCCTTGAAGATCTTGTGCTCGATGAAGATCGGCCCGACGCCGTCGCAGGTGATATCTTCGATATACTGGTCGGAGAGGAACGGTTTGAGCGTCCCCATCTCGATCTTGTCGCGGACGATCATGTACTCGAGCGCCCTGTACTCCTGTTGTGTGAGGATGATCCGCCCGTCGACGAGCTGGAGATGCTCCGATGCCTGCGGTTTTGCCGGTGCACCGATCTCCGAGGTGAGGAAGGTCTTTATCCTGGCCTTCAGATCCTTTGCTGCCCCGCCGGCAAGCAGAGACTCGTCGATCTCCTCGCCCGGCCGCTTCACGTAGACGAGCTGCTGGATGAAGCCTTTCAGCACCCCGATCCGTGCCTGCTCGGTCACCGGTTCCTCGTCGAGGGCGTCGATCATATCGATCAGTCTCTCCTCGATCACCGGGAGGAGCTCTTTGACGGAGTGGAGAAACGACGGCTCGATCGGGATGTACCAGTTCCGGACGTCGTTTGGGTCGGGGAAGATGTGGATGAACGTCGTCTCGTTCACCGGGTAGATGATGTTCGGGTTCTCCATCGACTTCAAGTCCCGTTTCAGTTCCGAGAGGAAGAGCGGGATGCCGACGGTGTTGACCGGCAGGATGTGGAGGTACTCGAGGAGGTGAGGGCTTGCCTTGACGTAGTCGCGTGCGTTTGCCGGGAGCATCCGGTAGAGAGCGCAGGACTCCACGTTGTTGTAGCAGTCGTTTCCCTCGTCGATGAACTCCGGCTCGAAGGGGAGGGTCACCGTTGCTTCCAGCGCCGATCCCATTGCTTTCACACCTTCGCGACCGAGACGGGGATGATCTTGATACCGTACCCGGGATGAACCTCGAAACTGATGATGTTCCCTGTAGTCTTTCGTGCGCCGCGGACCTTGACGACTTCGAGCATCATGACGTACTTGCCCCCGACGAGCGCCTTCTTCATGAAGAGGTGAGCGTCGCAGATCGACCGGATGCGAACGAGGGAGTCCTCCACGAAGGCGTAGGTGTGCAGGGTCACGAGGATGGTCTTGCCGTGGTCGACGAGGTTCTTGCAGTTGGTGAAGAACGTGAGGACGGTGTCCTGCTTGGCGTACTCGGTGAAGAGGGTGAGCGAGTCGATGACGATCACCTGCGCCTTGCTCTGCTCCATGTAGGCGATCATCCGCTCGAGCGTCCCCTGCATCTTCTCCTTCGTCCACTCGAACCCGACGACGTGCATGGGGAAGACCCGGAGGTAGCCCCAGGCGAAGTAGTCGGAGATATCGAGGCTCATCGACTCCATCTGGGTGATGAAACTCTTGCTCGTGTTCTCGGTCGAGAAGAGGTCGACGTTGAATCCCTGCTTTAAGGCGCCCCAGATGATCTGCTGGGTGAGTACGCTCTTTCCGGTGTCGTTCTCGCCCTCGATGAGGTTGAGCGACCCGAGCGGGAGGCCGTCGGCGAGTTTCTTGTCGAGTTCGGTGTTCCCGGTCGAGAGGATGGTCTTGTCGGGTGTGTCGAGAATGCTGGTGTTTGCGTCGCTCAGGGCCATGTTATTCACCTGTGGTTGGTATATACGCTGAACTGGAGACCCCGTTCGGGGTGACGACCTGAACCCACGTAGGGCTGGCGCCCTCCTCGTATATGACGGAGAGGTTGAGGGTCTCGCCGGGGTCGAGTTCGCCCGGGTGGACGGCGTCGGGATCTATGCTCACCTTGCTCCAGTGGTAGACATCGGCCCCGTAGGGGATGTAGACCGGTTCGCCCCCGCTCAGGACGTAGACGTCGATGGACGGGATATCGACGACCGGTTCGCTTCCGGTGTTCTTCACCTCGACGTAGAGGCTCGTGCCGTTGAGGGTTGTGTTCGGGATCGCGATCGCTGTCCGCATCCGGACCTCCTGGGAGGCGGCGAGGTTGCTCTGCGCTTCGACCATCACCTCCGTGGTGGCGAGGGTGCCGCCGATCAGGACGTAGGCGGTGGCGACCAGAAGGAGGATGCCGACTCCGGATGCGATGAGGGGTC
>JAQVVW010000237.1 GCA_028698765.1 Methanoculleus sp.
CTGGTTCGACCGGATCCTGCTCACGAGGGCCTGAGAATGGTCAGGGACGAAGGGATCCTCGGTCACCTGCGGGAACTGGACGAGGCAGCTGGAGACTGGGAACGTTATCGATCCGTCACCCTCAACGAACTGAAGACTGACCGGGACAAACGGAATATGGTGTTGCACGCGCTCCTCGTCAGCATCCAGGCATCGATCGATATCGCCAACCATCTGGTTGCGGCCTCCTCCACCTCCCGGCGGCCTGAGACCTACCGGGAGAGTTTTATGATTCTGCGTGACGAAGGGCTGGTCCCGGAAGACCTCGCGGCCCAACTCTCAGACCTCGCGGGTTTTCGGAATGTTCTGGTCCACCTCTACTGCCGGCTGGACCTGGATGAGGTCTACGGGGTGCTCCAGGACGACCTTCCGATCGTGAACCGCTACCGGGGCCTGGTCCGGGCGATACTCCGGGACCGCCTCCTCCCGGAGTGACGGCTGTGTGTGGGAGTGAGCCGGGGCGCATCTCCTCGTCCCTTTCCACCGCTCCTCCCTCGAAACCCTTCAGGTTTCTCAAGCTCCGGACGTTCCGTCCGTCGCACCCCTCACGTCTCCGCGAGCAGGCCTGGGCCGGTGATGCTCTCCCTCGATGAGGACATCCCTTCCATCCGGGCGGACTTGAAGTCGAGATTCTTTCCGGTCTTCCCCTCGGGTACCACGTTCCTGTCTGGGAAACAGCCCGCTCGCTTCAGTGCGTCGTAGACTTCGAGCTCGGGGGAGGAGTTCACGAAGTTACTCAGAAGCTTGTTACCAAACTCTATGCTACGCACTCGCGGTAGAGATTCAGCCAATTTCCCGCTCGCTGAAGTCGCTCCTGGACCTGCTCATCTCCCGCAGGAAATGAGGGGGCGGTTGACAGATCCGTCAAATTGCTAACTTCTCAATGATCAAAAAAAGGGGTTTAATGAAGTATGTTGATCTTTTCAATTGCGGGCGGGACCGTCCTCTTGATCGAGTAAACGGCACCGGCAGATGGCTGCAGGTGCACCGTAAACTGCGCATTCGGGCCCGGTTTCAGGACGGTAACATTGAGCTCGAACTGTTCACCGGGTTCGAGCAGATAGTTCTCCGTACCCTGTTCGTTGTATTTCTTTTCAACTTTCCAGCGGGGGTTCGTAGCATCGCCAACAGTCCCCTCAGCCTTATAGGAAATTACTTTGTGATTGGAGTCGTCCACGTAAGGTGACGACCATCTGCTCCACGTCAATCGCCGCCCCGACACCGGAGTTCGTCTCGTGCCGGAGGAGGACGATCCGGGAATCCTTTGCCGACCGTTCCACGACACGCCCGGAAGTATCATCCGTGGAGCAATCGTCCACGACGTAAATCCGGTCCACACACTTCGGCATGGTATCCAGTGTCGGCCCGATCAGGAGTTCCTCGTTGTAGACAGGACGACCACTGCGATCCGGTGCTCTCGGTACATGATTGATAGCTGCTCCGCCCGCGCAGGCGCCGGAGTTCGTCCGGATGCCCTGCCGGGATGCACTATTTGCTGATTAATATTCTCCTGTTGTTACGGATAATTAAATCGCTTCTCAAAACAGTTCCTCCATCTTCTGTTCATAAAAATAGCGTATCCAGATAGAGTATGTGCCTATGCTGAGGATGGGATGTGGGCTGATCTGGAGGTAGACCAACTCGATCTCTTCGGAATGGATCTCAACAACGGCGACATCATCCGCAATCAGTTATCCGATGCGTCTCTCAACAACGAGTTCAACCTCCTTCCGGAGCGCTTTTGAGGGTAAGGGCTGCCGAGTAACAGTACTTTGCCAAATTGGTTGAGCTCACCCTCTGGAGGTCAACCCCCTTCGCGTTCTCCCGCGTACTTCCGCGTGAGGTTGCCGTAGGAAAAATACTGAAATCTCACGCATTGAGCGCGAAGCCGCGAAGATCGGGTGCTGCTGATCCTACTTTAGGTCTCAGGTGAGGTTGTATTGTTCGATTGCAGATGCTGAAATGAGCGAGGTACTGAGTAAGGAAGCTTGAGTACATCATGAGTAACCCCATGACATTGTGCGAAAAACATCCGGCGACCTTGACATGGGATACATTGCATCAGGCAGTCCCAAGACCGCTAATTGAATCTCGATCTGAGATCGGAGTTGGGTGGGCCGCAGAAATATATTTGATGATTATGGTATTGGGTGCTCGCCGGGAAGCACGTAGCGCCTGAACGCATATTATGGACTGCTCACATCCACGGTGTGGACAAATGTGTTGAACAACTCCTCGATGAGAGGTATCCAGAGAGAATATCCGTTGAATTTGCTGATCGAGTAGAGGAATACCATCATTATCTGCCAGGCGAATGGCGTGGCGAAAAGTATCCCGAGAATTGTGATGAATGCTTTTTTGCTCACTCGTTCCGTGGAGACAAGATACATCATGCAGAGCGAAAGAGCAAGAAGGATAAACGCGGTATACCTGAAGAAGAGGGTATACCCGGCATACAACCCTCCGAACGGCTGAACCGTAGCAATGAAGCCGATGAAGAGCGGCAATCCGATGATAATACAACCGAGGGTGCCCCGCACAAGTGGTTGCCCGTCGCTTTTTTGGGTAACGGCCCGGATCGCATAAACACCGAGAAGTCCTGCCGGCAGGTAGAACGGCACCAGATAGCGGATATCCGGTACGATCCCGGTGCTTGCATTCAGCCCGGGAATCGACCGAAGATACGCTGCCCAGATAGCGATGCCGATGAGCACAAGCACTGCGACGATCCGGGTATCGGCCGGGCTGAACAATTCACGGCGGTACCACCAGACGATCGGCAACGCGATAAGCGCGATGAGTATGAGGGGGCAGACGGCGATGAGACTCATGTTCCCCGAAGCCGGCGCGAAGAGTATCCCGAGGATGTCGGTCGGGAGCGTCGCGAGGTTGGGGGCGAAATGATTGGTAACAACGGCGATGAAACCGGCTATTCCTCCTTCCGGAGCGGGAATCGACTGGATGGAACTCCCGATCACCTCACCCCCGGCGCCGTTTGCGGCAGCGCTGGCCACAAGCCGCTTTTCGTAGACCCAGAATGCCGGGACGAGCGGGTTGCCGGTGACGACGACGTTGTTGATGAAGAGCGGGACGGCACCGATGAGCGTCCAGAGCGGGGCGGTAAGAGCACAAAGCGACTGTCGGATATCGCCTCGTCCGATTGCCGTATCGCCTGCCGCAAGCCAGAGGTAAGCGGCGGTGGCGGCGATGAAGACGGTCGCTCCTACCTCGGGACGCGCCCAGGCGAGGAGGCCGACGGCAACAAAAGCAAACGCTGCGTCACGTTGTGAGCGGTAACAGATATACCGCACGAGGAAGAGGATTACGGCTGCTACCATTGCCGCCACGAGCATGTGATCCTTGGCGTTCGCCGCCCAGAATATGTAGGATGAGCAGGATACGCAGGCGAGTGTTCCGAAGACCGAGAACCAGGTATCTTTGAATATTGTCCTGCAGGTGAAAAAGATCATAGATCGGAAGAGCG
>JAQVVW010000238.1 GCA_028698765.1 Methanoculleus sp.
CTCCGCCGCTGGAGGAGTGGATGGAGTGGGCCATCGATCCGGCATACCCGCTCGTGCTCTGCGTCCTCGAGGGCGTCCGGACGACAGTGGAGAACCCGGTCGAGGCGGCGCTGGTCGCCCGGCTCGCCGGAGCGCTCCGGGAGCGGCTCGTCGATCCCGGTTCGGGAGAACGGTATCCGGCGACGGAGGACGGAGATTACCGGTTCTGGCGGCACGGGCTCTTCATCGTCAGCCCGCACCACGCCCAGATCGGCGCCATCAAGACCGGTCTCGCCGGGGTGCAGATCTGGAAGTATCCGCCGTTCGTGGACACCGTCGACAAGATGCAGGGACAGGAGGCAGAGAGCGCGATCATCAGTTACGGCGTGAGCGACGTCGAGACCGCCCTTCGCGAGGCCGAGTTCATCTACAGCAGAAACCGCCTGAACGTATCCCTGACCCGGAGCCGGGCGAAGTGCGTGGTCTTCCTGCCCCGGCCGCTCTTAGAGCCGCCGCTTGAACTGGTGCAGAACGAGAAGGCGGCGGCGGGGTTCCGGCATATGCTCGACCTGCAGGAGTTCTGCCGGGTGCACGGCGATACGCGGACATTCGAGATCGAAGGCGAGTCGGGCGTCCGGCTCACGGTGATGCGGGCGCGGATGGAGTGAAGAGGCTCGTCGGGGCGCGCTGTGAGAACGGGTTATTGGAGCGGCCTCCGTGTCCAAAAGACCTCTTATCACATCTGTAGGGATTAAAACTCTGCAGTTTGTAAGAAGATTACCTGAATTGCGATCTACCCCGGCGGCCCCGATACACTGGACCGTGGGGATACCAACTGGAAAGCCGTTCACGGGCATGCGAAAACAGAACGGCGAATATTCAAGCCCGTTTTCCAGAGAAGGCTGTAACTACATCATTCTTGTTCTGGTTCAGCGAACCTATTTACATTCATACGCGTGGGATACTCCTCCACCCCCCGGCCCAACCTATTTGCCCCTGTCAGACAAACGATATACCGTGATCGGTAGCCTCGACCCCGACCAGAACGACCTCGAACAGCGGATCCTCGAAGAGACCCGGGCGCACGGGCCCACGCCGGAGACCATCGCTCTCTTCCGCGACCTCATCCTCTCTTACTTCCGGGTCCACGGCCGCGACCTCCCCTGGCGGCACACCACCGATCCCTACCGGATCCTGGTCTCCGAGATCATGCTCCAGCAGACGCAGGTCGAGCGGGTCGCCGTGAAGTACCAGGAGTTCATCGAGCAGTTCCCGGACTTCGGGAGCCTTGCCCGTGCCCCCAGAAGTGAGGTGCTCCTCGCCTGGCAGGGGATGGGCTACAATCGCCGGGCAATCGCGCTCCAGGAGACCGCACGGCGGGTGGCGGACGAGTACGGCGGCAGGCTCCCCGCCGACGTCGAGACGCTCGCGACCTTCCCCGGGATCGGGAAGGCGACCGCGGCGGCGATTGTTGCGTATGCGTTCAACATGCCGGTCGTCTACATCGAGACGAACATCCGGCGGATCTTCATCCACTTCTTCTTCCAGGACCGGGAAGGCGTCCGGGACGACGAGATCCTCCCGCTCGTGGAGGGGACGCTCTACCGCGAGAACCCGCGGGAGTGGTACAGCGCGCTGATGGACTACGGTACGGTCTTGAAGAAGCGGACGGCGAACCCGAACCGGAGGAGCGCGTCCTACTCCCGGCAGAGCCGGTTCGAGGGTTCCGACCGCCAGATCAGGGGGCGAATCCTCGCGCTCGTCCTCGATGAAGGGACGGTCACGGAGAAGGAGATGATCCTCCGGCTCTGCGAAGAGCCGGGGCGGGTGAAGCGGATCCTCGGTGACCTCGCCCGCGAGGGGTTCGTCGCCGAGAGCGAGGGCACATATACCTGTAGGTAAGGTTGATGCCTGTCCGGGATCACCCGGGAGAGCCATGAAGATCGGCTACCCGTGCATCAACCGGAGCATCGGCTGCTCTTCGGGCCGCACGTTCCGGCTCTCCTCCTACTCCGGCGAACGGCTGGAGGAGACCGTCCGGGAGAATCTCAGGTGCCTTGGGGAGATCCTCCACTTCAATCTCAAAGAGTGCTCCTCTTCTTCCGGATCGGCTCCGGCCTCGTGCCGTTCGCATCGCACCCGGTCTGCACCGCCGACTGGCAGGGGGCCTTCGCGGAGAGGTTTCGCGAGATCGGCCGGTTCGTTCGCGAGCACGATATGCGGATCTCCATGCACCCCGACCAGTTCGTCGTCATCAACGCGAAAGACCCCGGTATCGTTGAGCGGAGCGTCGCGGAACTCCGCTACCACGCCGCCCTTCTCGACGCCATGCACCTCGATGGGACCGCGAAGATCCAGATCCACATCGGCGGGGTCTACGGCGACCCCGAATCCGCCATGATGCGGTTCACGAACGTCTATTCAGGGCTCGACGAGTGCGTCATCCGTCGGCTGGTCGTCGAGAACGATGACTCGCGGTACACCCTGGCCGACTGCCTCCGCATCCACGAGGAGACCGGCATCCCGGTGCTCTTCGACGCCTTCCACCACCAGGTCAATCCCCCGGCGTAACGGTAGCCGAAGCGGTCGAACTCTCCGGCGCGACCTGGCGACCCCGCGACGGCATCCCGATGGTCGATTACAGCACCCCGATGCCCGGCGGGCGAAAGGGCCGGCACGCGGAGAGCCTTGATGCTGCCGACTTCGAGCGGTTCCTCGCCGCGACCGCACCGGCGGATATGGACATCATGCTCGAGATCAAGGATAAGGAGAAGAGTGCCCTTGCCGCCATCGGGATCGCCCGGCGGGACGGGCGGTTCCGCCTGCCGCGAGAGCGGTAGCCCGATCAGGGGGTGACGATCTCCAGTGTCGGCGGGACGAGCGCCGACGCTATCGCGTGGCAGATCCCGTTGGTGCAGAACGCATCGGTATCGACGAGTGGGACACTGTTGACGGTGATTCCCCGGTCGGAGGACCGTATGACGAGATCCGTCCCGAGGCTCGACCGGACGGCGGCGATGTTCCGGAGATCCTCCGAGGCCAACCGCCCCGGCACGACGTGGTAACTCACGATGAGGAGGAGTTTATCCGCATCCTGCCGTATCTCATCCATCCGATCCTTCTGGACCCGCGAGAACGCCTCGTCCGTCGGGACGAAGACCGTGAATGGCCCCCGCTCGCGGAGCATCGGTTCCATTCCTGCTATCCTGACCAGATCGAGAAAAACGGCGAGGTTCTCGGAGTCCTCCAGGGTTTCGATGATACTCTTCATGCTGCTCTCTCCACGCGCACCTAACTGTGCCGGGTTATTTATATGTTCCGGCTACCCGTGTACGGCGACCGTTCTTGCAACGGGCGGCGGCAGGAGCAGCGCGGAGACAGCGTGGCAGATCCCGTTTGTGCACCACGCATCGGACTCCACGACCGCCGCACCGTTGACCAGCACCCCCCCCGGCGCAACCTCCACGGTCAGGTCATCGCCCTGGAGCGACCGGAGCGTCCCTATGCCGAGGAGATCGATCATGGAGTGCACGCCGGGGA
>JAQVVW010000239.1 GCA_028698765.1 Methanoculleus sp.
CGCCCTCGATGGCCGTAAACCCATGCCTGCCCTTCTCCTGCAGGAACGCTTCAAGGCTCCGCGCGTCCCCCTGCACCAGCACTTCAACGCGGTTGCAGGTCTGGAGGAGGAGCGCGCCCCGGAACCGCTCCCGTGCCTCGCGGAGGAACGCCGCCTCGTCGGGGAACCGAAACGCCTCGAGCGTGGCGATATCCGCGGTGTGGTGGCTGACGCCTGCGAGCGCGAGGGGGATGGCGAGCGGTTCAGGCATGCAGGTACCTCTCGATGGCCAGTGCGCGTGCACGGTCGTAGTCGGCGGCGAGCGCTGCCCGGATCTCGTCGTCGGAGAGGATCGCCCAGAGGATGCGGGCCCGCTCTGCCTGCACCGGTTCGGTCTCCCGGAGCATCGGACGGATCTCTTCCTGCAGCTCGATCATCGCATCAAGGTCTGCGTAATCCGCTTCGAGCCTCATGCGGAGGTACCGCGAGACGGCGGGGCTCTTTCCACGGGTGCTGACCGCGACGAGGAAGCGGTTGCCCCGGACGACCGACGGGATGGTGACGTCGCCGGGCTCGCCTGCGGCGTTGTTGAAGAGAACGCCGGCCTCAGCGCACAACCTTCCGATACGGTTGTTGAGGCTCGCATCAGGCGTCGCGGCTACCGCGAGGAACGCACCTTGTAGGAAGCCCTGGAACGCCTCGTCCGGGAGAGCCGAAAGATCGGTCTCCTGCCGCCGGATCGCGAGACCGTCGAGGTTAGGCGAGAACGAACGGCTGATCACTGTCACCTCCGCCTCATGCGAGAAATACGCGGCCTTCCGGGCACCGACGTCGCCTCCGCCGAATATGAGCACCCTCCTGGCCGTCAGGTCAAGCATGAGAGGGATCATTCGTTCTATAGTTGTGGTGAACGGACTAGATTAAGGTGTTGAAAAACAGGTTCCCTCAGATACCCGCGAGCATACGACGCGCGGCCGGAACACCGGGATCCGTTTACCAAAACAAGGTATTAAAGAGACGGAGATCATCTTCTACGTGAGTGATATGGCTGAAGACATGTATGCATTCAGCAGACTGGACAGCGCCTTCCAGCGCACCAAAAGCCTGCTCTGGCCGATAAAATGGGGTGTCTGGCTCCGCCTGGCCCTGATTGCGCTCTTCGTGGGAGGGGGCGTCAGTCTCCCGAACACCTCCGGGTATAACTTCGAAGAGGGCGACCTCCCCCCGGGCGTCGTGGAGTCCCTTCCCGATATCGCGCCGCTCATCGTGGCGTTTATCCTCATCGTGCTTGTGATCGCTCTCGTCTGGTGGATCATCGGAACGGTGATGCAGTTCGTCTTCGTCGACATGCTCCGGACGGGTGATATCCATATCAGGCCCTTCTTTGGGGAACGGCTCGGAAAAGGGGTCCGGCTCTTCCTCTTCCAGGTCGGCCTCACGCTGATCCTGATCCTCGCCATGATGGCGTTCATCCTCATGCTCGTCGGGCTCGGGGGGTCGGGTGTCGGTGGTGTTGCATTTATCCTCCTGTTTATCCCGTTCGTCCTGGTCGCAGCCCTCCTCTTCGGCATCATCTTCCTCCTGACCCACGACTTCGTCGTCCCGATCATGATCCGTGAGGACTGCGGGGTCATCGAGGGCTGGCGGCGGCTTTTCGGGATGATCTCAGAGAACGTCATGCAGATTGTCGTCTACGTCGTCACCAGGCTCGTGCTCGGCCTCATCGCCGCGATCGTGCAGGCGGTCCTGGTCATCCTTGCGATGCTGATCGTCGCGATACCGTTCGTGCTCATCGGGATCGTGCTTTTAGCCGCAATCCAGGCGAACATCGTGCTGCTCCTCGCGCTCCTCGTCCCCTACCTCGTCATCGCCGTCCCGGTCGCGCTCCTGATCGCGGTGCCGTTCGTCACGTTCTTCCGGTACTACGGGCTGCTGGTGCTCGAGGGGCTCGCCCCGGGATACCGCCTCCTCCCCGAATAACCTCTTTTTTGAACGCGGCCCGGCGGGTTGGATAGTCGACGCCGGGCACAGGTGACAGCCCGGATGCGACAGGTGGGACGGCCTGCTTGCGATGATGCCCGATACCGTGGGCCGTGGTGGCCCCCTTGCAGGAGACACTACTCCGCAGTCATCGTGACGGAAAGACTCTTCCTCTCGTAAACCATGAACCCCGATCAAGCAATGGTCGTCGAACCGCTGGTAATCCTTGCTCTGGCGCTGGCGCCGGGGGTGTTCTGGGCGTGGTACTTCTATCGCAGGGATAAATACGAACCCGAACCGGCGGCGCTGATCGTGAAGATCTTCCTCCTCGGCGTCCTCGTCACGTTTCCCGTCGCCTTCGTCGAGGGGTTCTTCGGCCTCTTCATCGCATCCCCGCTGATCATGGGCGCCGTTATCGCACCCATCGTCGAGGAGTATGGCAAGTTCTGGGTCGTGCGCCGGTTCGCCTACCCACACCCCGAGTTCGACGAACCGATGGACGGCATCGTCTACGCCGCCGCTGCCGCCCTCGGGCTCGCAACGCTTGAGAACGTCCTCTATGTCTTTACGGCATACCTGACATCGCCGGCGCTCGCCCTCGGCACGATCGCCGTCCGCGCGATCTTCTCGGTTCCCGGGCACGCGCTCTTTGCCGCCGTGTGGGGTTACGCCCTCGGCAGGGCCAAGTTCACGGCCGCCGAACGGCGACCGGCGATCATTCTTCGGGGACTTCTACTCGGGATGGCGCTGCACGGGATCTTCAACTTCCTGCTCTTCTCCGCCGAGTTCGTAGCCTACGCCATGGTTGTCTTCATCCTGGTCCTGACGCCGGGGCTCTGGATCCTTGCAAACAGGAACATCAAGGAGGCGCTCGACGACGGACACCGATAGGTGCGCGAGGCGGCGCGATCGCCCTCCCGCCGGGCCGACCGTGGGCCCGGAAACACCCCGCATCCATGCGAACCTGCAGGGACGGCACCGCCCGATCCGGGCCGCGCCTCGATAGGCTTATTAGCCAGAAAATCCCATGTTGTAAGGCACACAGTGCGAAAGCACGGGCGTGCGCCGATAGTGTAGTGGTTATCACTAGGCGTTGCCAACGCCTAAACCCGGGTTCGAGTCCCGGTCGGCGCATTAAGGCACCGCATAGGTGTGCTCTTTTTCCAGGGTTCCTCTTACAGTGACTATCCTCTTGTGGGTAAGGGGACGCTCACTCCCGGGATGCTCACGTGCATCTAATATTCCACATCCCCGTCGCGAAGGGATAACCGGGGGTGCGTGGGGATATTAGATGTAAACAGAAGAATTAGATGAGCGCGAGAAATTCATCGACGGTCATGCCTGCATCGGTGACCAGATTTCTAAGTGTTCCCCGTTTGAGTTCAGCGTGATCCGGGATGGAGAGGAGTGCCGGAGAAGAGTGGTTAAGCATAATGATGTGGCTCCCGGTCTGACGTGCGACTCGCCATCCTACCTTCGAAAATGCCTTGACCGCTTCTCTCCCCGATATAATCGGCAGCTTCCCCATAAATTATAATGCCACATCAGTCAGC
>JAQVVW010000240.1 GCA_028698765.1 Methanoculleus sp.
GCCCTGTTCTACGCCCCGGTACGAATGGCCGGCCGCAGGAGGTAAGGCCTGCCGGTTTCTCCGGCAGAACGGAGGAAGAACCGTTTGCCGGTCGAGATCATCGCCGACAGAGATACCCGGGACGCATTTGTCGGCGACAGCCCCTCGCGCCCCTCCTCTTTCATAGATGGGACTTCTTAACGATCACAGGGCAGCATACCCGGGCGAACGACCCGAACCTGATCAACAGGCCGCCGATCAAGAAGAGGTTTGTCCCCTGCATCGACCGAACCGGAGAGTGCCCTCCCGGGGCAGCAGAGCCCCCCGGCCTGTTAAAAACCGTTCGGGCCCCCGCTCCCGGCACTGTCCCGGGAAGATATAAATATACCCTTTGAGGTATCCTGTAGCGGGCGCGGTCTGGCATGACCGATCGCCGGAAGTCAGGCTCTATGGTGCTCGAGTTCATCAAGGACAGGGAATTGTGGGACTCTTTCGTAGATGCAAGCACGTACGGGTTGCTTTTCCACAAGTGGGACTACATAACGATCACCGCACAGCACGCAGGCTATCGGCTCCTCCCCTACGGGATTTACAAGGGGGAGGAACTGGTCTGCCTCGCTCCGCTCTACTTAAAGAGCACGCATGGGGTGAAGATACTCTTCTCGCCGCCGCCCATGCAGGCGGTCGTCCCCTACCAGGGATTCGTCCCGGGGAAGTCGTTTGATACGCTGAAGCTGGGCAAGAAGGAGGAGATCATGGATCTCGTTGCGGGGGATCTCTCCGCGGAGATCGATGCCATCTCACCGCATTACTTCTCCCTGACCCTCGTTCCCGGCCTCACCGATGTCAGGCAGTTTCTCTGGCGGGGATACGACCCGAAGGTTCACTACACCTACGTTGTCGACATCTCGCGACCGATCGAGAAGATCTGGAGTGATTTTCACTATAAACTTCGCAACAAGCTCCGGAAGGCCGAAAAGGCCGGTATGAACCTCGTGCGAAGCGCCGATATTTCAACGCTGTATACGTCGCTTGCCGAGCGGTTCAGCCAGCCGGAGATGAAGATCACGATGGTCAGCAGGCGCTACTTCGAGGAGCTCTTCCAGGCGTACCCGGACCATCTCGCGGCGTATTACCTCTACGACCGGGAAGGTGCCCTCACGGGAGCCGTCGCCACCCAGGAGTACAAACGGTTCCTGCTCTGGATAGGAACCCCGCGGATCGAGGGGGTTCATGCCGGGAACGAGTATCTCCAGTGGCTCCTGATCCAGCATGCAAAGGCCGAAGGCTACTCGTACCTGGAGAACATCGGAGCGAACACACCGGACCTGAACTTCTTCAAATCAAGGTTCTGTTCGAGTCTCGGCATATATATGGAGGTCCTTCGGAAGGATGCGGTCGGAACCCTGGCGGAATGGGCATACAGCAACGTCATCAATAAACCCTGGCTGAAACGCCGGTTTGTCCCCTACATCGACTGAACGGTCAGAGGTCGCCGATCGAGATGGGAAGTTTCTGGATGAGGTACCGGAACTTCCCGCCCTCGGTGCGGGGGATCTCATCGACGAAACGGACGTGGACGTTCACCCCGTCACCGAGCTGGCACCGGAGTTCGTCTGTCAACTGCCGGGTGTCCTTCTCGGTGTAAGCCGGTTTTCTGACGATCTTCATGATGAGCTCGCCCGCCTCCTCCTGGTACATCTGGAACTGCCGTATATTCTCGAACGCTTCGGATTCGTAGTTGATGGGGGTGACGGAGATCAGGTGCCCGCTCCGGGTTACGATGAACTCCTGGAGCCTCCCCTCGACCTTCTCGAGCAGGGGATACTCTCTCCCGCAGGAGCACCGCTTCTCCGTGGCGACCGCGATGTCCATGGTGCGGTAGCGGATGAGGGGGCAGGCGAAGTTGGTGAGGTTGGTCGCGACCACCTCGCCCATGGCGCCGGCCCCTTCGACGGGCTGTCCGTCCCGCCCGATCAGTTCGACGATGCCGTATTCGGGGAAGATGTGGTAGCGGGTGCTCTCCTCGCACTCGCCGGCAAGCACCGTCTGCTCGGAGTTGCCGTACCAGGAGAAGACCCGGCACCCGAAGACCTCGGTGAGGAGGTCGCGCTGCCAGGGGTAGAGGTTCTCCGACCCGCAGAGGATGGTCCTGACGGTCGAGAATGGTTCGATGTCGTGCTCCCGCATGTACCGCGCCAGGATCACGGCCGTGGAGGGATAGGCGTGGATGAACCGGGGTTTGAACCGCCGGATCCGGCCGATGTAGTCCGGCAGGGTCTCCTCGGTCATCTGGTGGGAGGACATGATCAGCCACCGGCCGAAGAGCGCACGCCTCCAGTAGGTGCCGCTCGCTGCCGCGTCCACGACGTGCCCCCGGAGGACGACGCAGCGGTCGGTGAACCGGTAGCCGACGCGGTCCCACTGGGTCTTCATGAACGCCCACTCCCGGGCGCGGGAGACCCCTTTCTCGTAGTAGAACCCCATGGGGGTGCCGGTTGAGCCGGATGTGCGCACGTACTCGAAGGCGGACTCGGGGTAGTTTCTGGCCTTCAAGTCCGGGAGGTTGGCCTGGACGATCTCCTTGGTCAGGAACGGGAGGAGTTCGAGATCCGCCGGCCCCCGGATGTCCCCCGGGACGAGGCCGCGCTCTACAAAGATCCGGCGGTAGTAGGGGACATTTTCGTAGGCGTGGTCGAGCAGGCGCGAGAGTTCCCGGGCCTGGTAGGCCGCGAGGTCTTCCCGGCTCCACCACTGCGACTCCCGGAGAAGTGCATACATCTGCCGGTAGGTGCGGTACGACGGCACCAGACTGAGTGCTTTGACGGTGAGCGGGTTTGCACGCGACACCCATCGAGACAGACCGGCTTTCATATATATACCTCCCTGGTCAGGCGAGCAGGTCGTGGGAGACATGTTCGACGATCCCCCCTTCGCGGTCGCTGAAGTGTATCGGCAGGCCCTGAACGAAGTAACGGTGCTTGCCGCGGGCGGTGAGCGGTATGTTGTCGACGTACCTGATGGTGATAAGGACGTCGTCGCCGCAGCTCCTGCTCACCTCCCGGTAGAGGTACTCTGCGTCCTGCTTGCTGAACGTCGGTTTTCTCACGATGTTCAGTATGACCTCCCCGACCTTCTCCTGGTAGAACTGAAATTGTTTAACGTTATCGAACGCATCGGTATCGATGTTCATGGCGATCCCGGAGAGGAGTTCGCCTTTGCCCGTCACGATGAAATCCTGAACCCTTCCTTCCACGCGCTCGAGTATCGGGTAGGCACGGCCGCAGGAACAGCCCCCCCCTGCCGCCGTGGCAAGATCCATGGTGCGGTAGCGGATGAGGGGGCAGACGTAGTTGGTGAGGTTGGTCGCGACCACCTCGCCCATGGCGCCGGCTCCCTTGACGGGCCGTCCGTCCCTCCCGATCAGTTCGACGATGCCGTATTCGGGGAAGATGTGGTAGCGGGTGCTCTCCTCGCACTCGCCGGCAAGGACCGTCTGCTCGGAGTTGCCGTACCAGGAGAAGACC
>JAQVVW010000241.1 GCA_028698765.1 Methanoculleus sp.
AGATATACGACGTGACCGCCCAGCTCCGCGACGAGTTCGGGCAGTGTGCGAACATCAAGAGCAAACAGACCCGTACCAACGTCCAGAGTGCCATATCCTCCATCCTCTCCCGCCTGAAATACTATAAACGCCCACCGGCAAACGGCATAGCGGTCTTCTGCGGCACGATCAACATCGGCGGCGACCGCACCGACCTTGACTGCGAGATCATCGAGCCGCCCGAACCACTCAACACCTACATGTACCGGTGCAGTTCTTCGTTCGAACTCGAACCGCTACAGCAGATGCTCGGGGAGAAGGAGGTCTACGGCCTGATCGTCCTCGACCGGCGGGAGGCCTACATCGGCTTCCTGCGGGGCAACCGGATCGAGCCGATCCACGGGGTCACCTCGACGGTTCCCGGCAAGCAGCGGAAAGGAGGTCAGTCGAGCGTCCGATTCCAGCGGTTGCGGCTGATCGCCATCAACGAGTTCTACAAGAAGATCGGCGACCGGGCAAGCGACATCTTCCTTGCCGAGAAGGACTTCTTCGAGCGGTTCAAGGGCGTGCTGATCGGCGGCCCGACCCCGACGAAGGAGGAGTTCGAGGCGGGCGAATTCCTCCACCACGAACTGCAAAAACGGATCATCGGGCTCTTCGACGTCTCCTACACGAATGAGTCGGGGCTCGCTGAACTCGTCGAGAACGCATCGGATGCCTTGAAAGGCCTCGATATCATCAAGGAGAAGAACGTGATGAACCGGTTCCTCCAGGAACTGGTGAAGGACGATGGAGCGTCGTCCTACGGCGAGGAGAGCGTCAGGAAGAACCTGGAACTCGGCGCCGTCGACACCCTCCTCCTCTCCGACAAACTCCGGCGGGCACGGCTGAAACTCGCCTGCCCGAACGATGACTACACCGAGGAACAGACGGTCAGCCTCGAACCGGGCAAACACATCAAAGACCTCGACTTCGGCACCTGCCCGAAAGACGGCGCACCGCTCTACGTGGCCGAAGAGACCGATATCATCGACGAACTGACCGCGCTCGCCGACCAGAGCAGCACGACGGTCAAGATCATATCGGACGACTTCGAAGAAGGTTCGATGCTCTACAACGCATTCGGCGGGATCGCTGCAATCCTGCGTTACAGGACGGGATACTGATGATGTACCAGGAGAAGTATCGCCAGATCGAGCGCATGCTCCGGGCATGCACCGGCGAGGAGGATGTCCTCCTCACGACGGGGGGGGATCACGCCGATCTCGCCTCCACGATAGCGTTCAAACGTGCGAAGGTCGAGAAGCAGGCGCCCCAGAAGATCGCCGCCGATATCGCGGAGAAACTCTCGGGGAACCCTGAACTCGGGGATATCCGGGTCGAGGCGACCGGGCCCTACGTCAACTTCAGGTTCGGCCCGTCACTCCTCGGAGAAGCGGTCAGGGAGGCGACTGAGCCGGGCTACGGGGCCCTCACGCGCCGTTCCGGCAGGGTGGTGCTCGAACACACGAGCGCGAACCCGAACGGGCCGCTCCATGTCGGTCACATAAGGAACACCGTCATCGGCGACACCCTCGCCCGTGCGTTCCGCAAGGCCGGGCACCCGCTCGAGGTGCAGTATTACTTAAACGACATGGGCCGCCAGATCGCCATCGTCTCCTGGGGGTTCGAGCACCTCGGTATCGACCGGGCGGAGGGCGAGAAGGAGGATCACTACGTCGCCAGGGTCTACGTCGCGGCGAACCGGGCGATCGAGAAGGATCCCGCCATCACCGAAGAGATCGACCGCCTCATGCAGAAGGTGGAGCGTGGCGACGCAGAGACCGTCAAAAAGTTCCGGACGGCCGTCTCCCTCTGCGCGGAGGGGATCAAAGCGACCCTCGCCGCCCTGAACGCCCACCACGACCGGTTCGTCTGGGAGAGCGACTTCGTCCGGATCGGCGACGTCGACCGGATATTCGAGCGTGTCCGGCGGATGCCGCAGGCCCACGAGGACGAGACGCTCTGGGTCGACCTCACCGAGCAGGGGTTCGAGAAGAAGTACATCCTCCGGAGGAGCGACGGCACCTCGGTCTACAGCACCCGCGACCTCGCCTACCATACCTGGAAAGGGCGCAACTACGACCGGCTGATCGATGTCCTCGGCGCGGACCACAAACTGATCGGCGCCCAGCTCCGGGCCACCCTGGAACTCCTCGGCGAGAAGCCGCCCGAGATCGTCTTCTTCGAGTTCGTCTCCCTCCCTGAGGGCTCGATGAGCACCCGGGCAGGGAAGTTCGTCTCGGCGGACGCGCTGATCGAGGAGGTGGCCGCGAAGGCGTTCGAAGAAGTGACCGTCCGCCGTCCGGAACTCCCCGAGGAGGAACGGTGCGCGATCGCGAAGTCGGTCGCCGTCGCCGCCGTCCGCTACGACATCGTGAAGGTCTCCCCCGAGAAGAGCACCGTCTTCAACTGGAAGGAGGCGCTGGACTTCGAGCGGCAGAGCGGCCCCTACATCCAGTACGCCCATGCCCGCGCCTGCAGCATCCTCGAGAAGGCCGGCGAGTTCGAGCGGGCCTACCACTACGAGACCGAGCACGAGGTCGCCCTCGCCCGGCACCTCGCGAGGTTCCCGGCCGTCATCGAGCAGACCGTCGAGGAACTCCGGCCGCACCTCCTCGCCGCCTATGCCCGCGAACTCGCCGACCTCTTCAACGCCTTCTACCACTACGACCCGGTCCTGAAGAGCGAGGGCGAGACCCGGAGCAGCCGGCTCGCGCTCGTGGACGCGGTCAGGAACACCCTGCAGGAGTCGCTCGGGACGCTCGGGATCGATGCACTCAGAAGCATGTAAGGCTCTGCGGAGGCAGGGCTACCAGTTCGTCAGCCCGGCCTCCTCGGCGGCCGTAAAACCCTGCATGTGGAACAAGCGGGCGCTCAGGGGCGGGGAGATGTGCTACAAAGCGCAGTTCTACGGGATCGAGAGCCATCGCTGCGTCCAGATGACCCCGACGCTCAAGTGCAACCAGCAGTGCCTCTTCTGCTGGCGGTCGTTCGAGCACGAGGTCGTGGAGGAGAAGGAGTGCCCGCCGGACGTCATCATCGCAAACCTCCGCCGCCTCCAGAAGAGAGCGCTCTCGGGCTACAAGGTCTCGCCCTACGTCGCGCCGGAACGGTTCGCGGAGGCGCTCGCCCCCACGATGGTCGCGATCTCCCTCTCGGGGGAGCCGACCTGCTACTCGCGTCTCCCGGAACTCGTCGACGGCCTCAACGCCGACGGCTACACGACCTTCCTCGTCTCGAACGGCACCCACCCGGACGTCCTCGCCCGGTGCCGGCCCTATCAGATCTACGTCTCTCTCGACGCTCCCGACCGCGAGACCTACCTCGCCCTTTGCCGGCCGAGGGAGGACTGCTGGGAGCGGGTGCAGGAGAGCCTCGCCGGGCTTGGAGGGCGCCGGTCGGCCGTCCGGACCACGGTGGTCCGCGGCTACAACGACTTCGCGCCCGAGGGATACGCCGCGCTCTACCAG
>JAQVVW010000242.1 GCA_028698765.1 Methanoculleus sp.
AATGGTTCAGGGGAAACAGAAACGTAGCAAGGAGGGTCCGATGGCTCACGTGGATCTCGATAAGTATCGACCGTATATTATCATTGGCATTATCGTTCTGTTCACCCTGCTCCCGCTCTGGACGCGCGGTTATATTCCGGCGTCTGATATGGTGACCCCCGATGGGGTCAATCTCATGGGCAACGACCCCTGGTATAACGTCCGCCAGGTCGAACAGGTCGTCGCCAACTTTCCGGGCTACGCCTGGTTCGATGCCATGACGCTCTATCCGAGCGGCGACGTCATCTATTGGGGACCGCTCTTCATCCAGATCATATCAGCGCTCTGTATCCTCGTCGGGGCGACAACGCGCCCCGAGATCCTAGTGATGGCATCGTGGGTCCCGCCGCTGATGGGCGCGGCGATGGTGCCGGTCACCTACCTGCTCGCAAGGAAGATCGCCGACTGGAAGACCGGCATCATCGCGGCAGGCCTCATCGCGGTCATCGGGGGTAACTACGCTTACCGTTCCCTCTTCGGGTTTGTCGACCACCACATCGCAGAGACACTCTTTGCGACGATCTTCGTCCTCGCCTACGTCACGGCGCTGCTTGCCGCCCGTGATCGCCCGCTCTCCATGAAGAACCTAGAGACTTTGAAGATGCCGGCGATAACAGCAGCGCTCGCCGGTATCGCCTATCTCCTCGGATACTTCAACATGCCGACGATGATCCTCTTCGCGCTCATCGTCGCGGTCTTCACCTTGGTCCAGTTCATCTTGGACTTCTTCCAGAACCGGGCAAGCGACTACTTGGTTCTCGTAAACGCAGTCGCCTTCGGCGTGGTGATCGTCGGGACAGCGGCATTCGGCTTCCCGCACCCCGGTCTCGACCTCTCCCGATACACCGTCGGACACGTCATCACCAGCGCCGGCCTCATTGCCGGAACGCTGGTGCTCTACGGGCTCTCGGTCTTCCTGAAAGAGCGCCCGAAATACTACTTCCCGGCAGCGCTCGCAGGTCTCGCGGCCCTCGCCGTCGCGGTGCTCTTTGTCGCTCTGCCGAACGTCTACAACCTCCTAATATCGAGCCTCTTCGCCTTCTTCGGCGAGGCGGCGGTCACCACGACCGTTGAGGAGGCGATGGCTTGGTCATATGGGGCGGCTTGGGCGACGTTCCACTGGGGCCTCGTACTCGCAGCCGGCGGGGTTGCCGCTCTGCTCTGGCGGAACCACGAGAAGGTGAACCCTGCTCATGTCTTCGTCCTTATCTGGACGGCGATCATCCTCGCGTCGACGGCCGCGCACGTCCGCTACGAGTACTACCTTGCGGCAAACATCGCCCTGCTCTCGGGTGTATTTGTAGGGGCGGTCCTCGACGCAGGCTGGAAGGACGTCACGCGCCTTCTCCAGCCGGGAAGCAGTGGAACTTCCTCCAACCTCGGATCCGGGGAGAAAAGAGAGGAGGGAAAGAAAGGAAAGAAGGGGGCGAGAGTCCCCGATGCCAGGAAGCCGAAAATACCCCCAAAGGATCGGGTGGACTACCTGAAGGTGGGAGCGTTCGTCGCGGTCGCCGTCATCACGCTCCTCTTCGCAGGGAATTCCTTTGCGATGAACCTCGCGGCGGGCACTACTGCGAAGTACAGCGGTATCAACCCACAGTGGATGGAAGCACTAACATGGATGGGCGAGAACACCCCCGACCCCGGTGTCGACTACTACGCCATCTATGACAAGGATACCTTCACCTACCCTGAGGGGTCCTACGGCGTCATGTCATGGTGGGACTACGGCCACTGGATCACATTCGTCTCGAAGCGGATCCCGAACAACAACCCCTTCCAGCATGGGGTTGCCGGGCCGAACGGCTCCGCGGTCTACCTCACCTCGACCGATGAGGCGGTTGCAAACCGGATTCTCGACAACATCGGCACCCGCTACGTCATCACCGATATCGAGGTCGACACCGGGAAGTTCCACGCCCCGGCGACCTGGGCCGATCCCGATGTGGGTCAGGAGCGGTTCCAGCCCTACTTCCTCCTCCCGGTGAGCGCGGGCTCGTCGGAGTACCAGGCAGTGCCGTTCAACAGCCAGGAGTACTACCTGACGATGATCTCCCGGCTCCACAACTTCGATGGGTCGATGACCGATCCGACGGAGCAGGTGATCTACGCCGAGTACCGTGACGCCGCATCGGCAAACACCTCGCTTCCCGTCATCACGCGCACCCAGCAGATGAACGCCACCGCAGGTGCCACCGCAGTGGAGGCATACAACAGGAACGCGCCAGCGGGCTCTCATGCCACGCTCCTGAACATGTACTACCAGTTCCGGGGTGACTCGATCCTCCAGCCGCTCGAGCGGGTGCCGGCGCTCCAGCACTACCGGCTCGTCCACGAGACACCCCAGAACGTCTTCGGCAACGTCGGTGAAGACGGGCCCGATCTCAAGGCGGTCAAGATATTCGAGTACGTCCCCGGGGCCACGATCAGGGGCGACGGGGTCATCGAGGTCCCCATCGTCACGAACACCGGCCGGGAGTTCACCTACCGGCAGGAGAGCGTGAACGGCACGTTCACCGTCCCATACGCGACGTCCGGGTGGTCGGGCGAGGTGAAGGCGACCGGGCAGTACCGGATTGCGGGCACCGGTCAGACGTTCGACGTCGCCGAAGAGGATATCCAGCAGGGACGCACCATAAACTGACGAGGATGCGATCTTCAGTCATCTACGGTGACGTCTTTACCAGGCACGACATAGAGGCTCACCCCGAGTCGGGTGCCCGGTTACGGACAGTCCTCTCGGGGATCCCGAAGAACGTGAGGTGGCGCGCTCCCGTCCGCGCCACCGAGAGCGACCTCGGACGCGTCCACGACCCGCGATACATCAGGTGGGTGCAGGAGATGGCGACGGGAACCTGTTTTTTAGACGTGAACACCTACGTCACCTGCCATTCCTTCGAGGCGGCATCCTATGCCGCCGGGTCGACCTATGCCGCGGTGGAGCGCGCACTCGACGGCGAACACCTGTTTGCCCTGGTCCGTCCGCCGGGTCACCATGCCGAGTCCGACCGGGCGATGGGGTTCTGCATCTTCAACAACGCCGCCGTCGCAGCGGCGAAGGCTCTCCTCTCGGTCGACCGGGTGGCGATCCTCGACTGGGATCTGCACCACGGCAACGGCACCCAGAAGGCGTTTTACGGGAGCGATAAGGTGCTCTTCTGCTCGGTACACCAGGAGGACAGTTTCCCGAAGACCGGGTGGGTGGACGAGATCGGCACCGGGAGGGGGCGGGGCTACACCCTCAACGCCCCGCTCCGCGCGGGCTCGACGATCGCCGATTACCGGTATGTCTTCGACGAAGTCTTCGTCCCGGCGATCGCCCGGTTCCGCCCCGACGTCCTGATCGTCTCGGCCGGGCAGGACGGCCTCGCCGACGACGAGCACGGGCAGATGAACCTGGAACCCAACGACTACGGCGTGCTTACCGGGATGGTGATCGACGGCACG
>JAQVVW010000243.1 GCA_028698765.1 Methanoculleus sp.
GGGTCGTCCGCTCGGTGAAGGAGTAACTCACCCCCGAGAGTTTCGAGTGCTCGGGGATGTACCGCCGGAGTTCGTTTCTGACGATCGCCGCCTCGGCGCACCGGAAGCAGGTGCCGATGAAGATCCCGTCCGCCTCCGCCTTCCCCTCCACGAGGGCCATCGCCCGGGCGATCATCAGTTTCAGATCGGCGCTCTTGACGTCCAGCCCGAACTTCTTGACCGCACGCTCCACATCGCCTAGAGCGATATCGGGGAAGAAGACCTCCGCACCCACCGACTCGGCGGCGTCATAGATCTCCTTCTGGACGCCGCTATACTCCGCCCCGCAGGTGAGCTGGGCGATCCGTACTTTCTTCACGCTTCACCTCCGTCCTCGAGACCTGCAAGAAATTTCTTGACGGCGGCGACGAACCGGATGCCCTCGTCTTCATCTCTCGGATACTCCAGTTCCAGGATCGGGATCCCGCTCTGGCGGAGAGTGAAGAGGATCAACTCATCGGTTCTGGCGCATCCCATGCACCCGAACGCAAAGTCCGCCTCGGTGACGATGATCGCGGCCTCGGCCTCCTCGATGAGGGGGCCGTAGATCGCCATCCGTCCCCGAACGCCGGACGGCACCTCGACGGCCGCGTACTTCAGGCCGCGCTTGGGTTCTTCGGGAGTGATCTGCAGGGGCGGGGAGTCTACCCCGGCGGTCTGTATCCTCTCCCGGATACCGAGGGCTGCACCGAGCGGCTTATGGCCGAACCGGGCCACCAGGTCGGAGAGGATGAGGCTCGTTGCAGGGTAGATAAACACCTTTGCCATTGTATTCAGGACTCCTCTGAATCTATCAGTTCTTGTAGTCGCTTGATATCGAGTTTTGGTTTCGTCTCGGGCGGTGCCGGTTCCGCCTCGTCTCCTTCACGCCGCCCGAGTTCCTCGAGCCCGCGGGTGATGTAGCGCAGGAGGCGGAACTCTCGTTCGTGGCCGAGATAGCCCGGCCTCGCCCCGCCGAGGTTCGCCCGGCAGCGTCTCGGGTCCCCGGGAGGGAACCCCCGGTCCTTGACGAAGATATGGGTCGGGTCGAACGAGCGGATCTCCTCGAGGAGGCGGTCGACGGACTCCGGTTCGCCCGTCACCTGAAGACCGAAACACGTCTCCTTGATGAGGACGCCTTCTGAGGCCTCGTAGGCCCTGAGCGCGAGTTCGCCGGGCGTCATCGTCGGGGACTCGACGAAGACGTACTTGGTCACCGTGCCCACGTAATCCGGGGTATATTCGGCCATCACTTCACCTCCTTCACGTATACCGTGGCTCCTTCGCGCATCCCGGCAAGGTTCCCCGCATCGAGCACCTTCCCGATGACGTTCGTGCCGGTGAGCGGCTCGGACGTCGGGCCGAACTCGGCGTTCGCCGTGGTCCGGATGCCGACCATGCCCGCGCCCCGCCGGGAATCGTTCGTCATCGCGAGGGTGTAGGCCGGCACCTCCCCGCCCGGCGTGTTCTCCGGGATGATCCCGACACCCTTTCCGATCTTCGGCTTGAAGAGGAAGACGTCCTCGAAGACGAAGACGAGCGGCATCTTCCCGACGCTGTGGTGCTTGAGCCCGGTCACCTCACGGAAGATCGTGACCGACCGGGGTGCGGCCGCCTCATCGAGGGTGATGCTGACGACGTTCTCGGCAGGCACCGTCTCGAGCCGGACCTCGCCGCCGGCCAGCACCTCAAGCGTTGTTGCCGGGGTCTGGGCGACCACGATGCGATCGCCTTCGGCCGCGTCGGCGGCGAGGGAGACGCCGCGCCGGGCGGCGACCGCTTTCGCCTCGGCGAGCGAGAGGCCGACGAGATCGAACTGTTCCGGCTCCGCACGGAAAGCGAAGAGAACGCCCTCCCCGGCAAACCTGACGAGTTCGATGCCGTGGATGACCCTCCCGACGACGGTGTGCGCCGGGCTTGCCGAGACGCCCTGGGTGTAGATGTAGACCCCTCCGGGGGATTTCCCGGCGGTCCGGACCGTGACGGTGCCTTCAAGCCTCGGGCCGGAGAGTTCTGCCGGAACCCGGGTTGGGACCAGGTGCGTGTCGGCAACGTAGGTGCTGCTTGAGGAGGCCACCCTGAACCTGCCGCCCTGCACGGAGAGGAGGAAGTGCTCGACGCTCCGGGCGGTGCCGGTATCGATCCCGTCCTCCCCAATACCCTGCACCTCCGCTTCCACGTAGGAGACGAGCTGCATCCCGTCTTCGAGCGGGAAGTTCGCGTCGCGGGTGACGATGACGTTTGAACGGTCGACACGCCGGAATACCCGCTCGACACCGGTGATCCGGTCGCCATCGGCGAGCCGGTCGAGCAAACCCCGGCCGGTGACGACCTTGCCGATGACGCCGCCGTCCTCCGGGGCGCCGTAGTCGGCGGTATGCCCCATCCGCGCGAAGATCAGGTAGGACCGGGAGGGATCGTAGCCCCCGCACCCGAGGATCACGTCCCCGCGCTCGTACCGGCCCGGACGGCGTGCCGGGCGGACGTCGGACTCGAACTGCCCGAAGGCTGCGGCGTACCGGTCCTGCCAGTGCAGGCGGAGCCGTTCTGCAACCTCCGGGCGGAGGAGGGAGGAGACCGCCGCGGTCTTCGCCACCTCGACGACCAGATCGCCTGCCGGGGTGGTGAACCTGACCTCCTGCGACTCGGCCTCATCTTCAACGAGCGCCGGGCGGATGACGGCGACGCTGCATTCCTCATCCCGTTCAGGGAGGAGGTCGCCGAGCAGAGAACCCGCCGGAACCGAGATGCGTTTGCCGTCCAGATGGATCTCCATTACGTGCACCTCAGGCGGCTCCGCCGCCCCCCATCACCGTTCGTTCATCCTCGGTGAGATGGGCAAGCACCTCAGCTGTCGGCCCCAGTTTGATGATCTTGCCTCCCCGCATGAGGGCGACGCGATCGCAGATATCTTTCACGAACTCCATGTCGTGCGAGACCACAATAAACGTCTCGTCCATCTCCTCGCGGGCGTGGAGGATCGAGTGCTTCACGTCGATCTTCGTGATCGGATCCATGGTTCCGGTCGGTTCGTCGAGGACGACGAGCAGAGGCTCCCGGATCAGCACCTGGGCGAGGGCCACCCGGTGCTTCTCGCCCTCGGAGAGCTCCCCGGGATAGCGGTCCAGAATCTCCTTGCTCTTCTCGGGGGTGAACCCGGCCATCCCGAGGGTGATGATAGCCTTCCTCATCGCGAGTTCTTTCGGGAATTCAAGACCGATGGCGTCGGTGAGGTTGTCGAGCACCGTCCTGTGCGGGTAGAGGTCGTACTCCTGGTGGAGGAGCCCGATGTAGCCCTTTGCCCGGCCGCGGTTCTCGATGCCGGGTTTCGTCATGTCGATCCAGTCGTCGCCGATCCGGATGTTCATCTCGCCGCTGGTGGGCTCGAGGATCCCGGATATGATCCGCGAGAGGGTCGTCTTGCCCGCCCCGCTCTTCCCGATGATCCCGAAGATCTCTTTCT
>JAQVVW010000244.1 GCA_028698765.1 Methanoculleus sp.
GGGGATGCTCCCCCTCCCGTCAGCCCCTCCCCCGCGTGGCGATATCCCATGGAAAGCCGTGCATGAGTTGTGACTGACTGAAGGACAGGAACCCGAACATCGGAGGTGCGCAGTCCCCACGGTCCGGAGTAAGGATTCTCCTGTTTCCGACCCTCTGGTGGTTGCAATCGCAAGCAGGCGGTGCTCAAAACCCTACCGGCTGCTAACGCTTCCTTCGACTGCTTGATAAAAACAGATGGTCAAAAATAGCGTCGGGGGGTTCGGGCCCCGGCCCCCGTTCTCACGCGCTCTCGCCGGCGCCTTCTTCCTTTGCGCCCGCGCTCTCTTCAGCCGGCTTTTTCGCGGGCTTCTCGGGCTTCACGTAGGTGATGGTGTAGCGCTCCACCACGTGCTCCACCACCGGCGAGAAGTACTCCGGCTCCATCGTGAGGCTCCCGAACGGGCAACCCTCGACGCAGTCACCGCAGGCGACGCACCGCATGCGGTCGATCTCCCAGACCTTCTCCTCCTTATCGAGACGGATCGCCTCGCACGGGCACCGTTTCGAGCAGAGGCTGCAGGAGCGGCAGGTGGCCGGGTCGAAGACGACGTGTCCCCGGGTGAGGGGGCCCGTTCGCGCCGGGACCGCCGGGTACTGCCGGGTGGCGGGCCCCCCGGCGAGGTTCCGGAGAACCGTCTTTGTCATCTGAAATATCCCCATACTCTCTTCACCTCTCCGTGCAGCTGATGCAGGGATCGATCGAGAGGACGACGACCGGCACGTCGGCGAGCTGGGCTCCCGGGAGCATCTTCACGAGCGGGGGGATGTTCGCGAGCGTCGGCGTCCTTATCCGGGCGCGGGCAAGGTGTTTCGTGCCGTTGCCCCGCAGGTAGTGGATGACCTCGCCCCGCGGCTGCTCCACGCGGGAGAAGTACTCGCCGTCCGGCGTTCCCTTGACCTTGACATCGAGGGGACCCTCGGGCATCTGGTCGATCGTCTGCCGGATCAGGTCGATGGATGCATAGACCTCCTTGACCCGGACAGCACACCGGGCGTAGCAGTCCCCGGCGGTCTCCACGACCGGCTTGAAGTTGAGATCCCCGTAGGCGGCGTAGCCGGTCTCGCGGTGGTCGATCGTGACCCCGCTTGCCCTCGCGGTCGGGCCGACGGCCCCGAGGGCGTAGGCCTCGTCCTTTGAGATGACCCCGAGGCCCTGGAGGCGGTACTTCACCGTATCGTCGTTCAAGAATACGTCGCCGAGGTCCCGGCACTGCGCCTCGAAGGGGTCGAGCGCGCGGTGCATCTCCGCGAGTTTCTCCGCTCCTATGTCGCGCCGGACCCCGCCGACCTTGCAGGTGCCTTGTATGACCCGTCCCCCGCTGGTGTCCTCGAGCACGTCGAGCACGCTCTCCCGGAGCTGCCAGGAACGCATGAAGAGGTTCTCAAAGCCCATCCCGTCTGCAAAGAGGCCGAGCCAGAGGAGGTGGGAGTGGAGACGCGAGCACTCCGACCAGATCGTCCGGAGGTAGCGCGCCCGGTCGGGGACCTCGATCTTCATGATCCCCTCGATACCCTGGCAGTAGCAGAGTGCGTGCATGAAACTGCAGATCCCGCAGATCCTCTCTGCCACGTAGACGTATTCGGTATACTCGCGCTTCTCGATCAGCCGCTCAAGCCCCCGGTGGATGTAGCCGATGGAAGGGATCGCCTCCACCACCGTCTCGTCCTCGAGGACGAGGTCGAGGTGAATCGGTTCCGGCAGCACCGGGTGCTGCGGCCCGAACGGGACGACTATGCGTTCCGGCATTGGTCACCCCTCCTTCTCGTGACGCTGAACGGATACTTCTCCGCCGTCTTGATGAACGTTCCTTTGAAATCGATGTTGATCCCGGTGACCGGGATCCCGAAGAGGTCGTGCATCTCGTTCTCGTAGACGAACGCCCCCCAGTAGATGCCGGAGATGCTCGGGATTTCCGTCTCCGGCCCCACCGTCAGGCGGAGGTTCCGGTAGTGGTAGCCCCTGTCGAACGAGTAGTTGACCTCGTAGGCCCCGCCGATGTCCGTGCACCCGATCTGGACCAGGCGGTATCCGCCGGCCTGGAGTGCTTCGACCTCACGCGTAAGGTCCTCCAGCGCGACGCCGATAGTAGTCTGCTCTTCGTTAACCGTCATGTGCTCTCACCTGCCGCTTGCCGCGCATCGTCTTTTATCTGCGCCGCCCCGGTCATCTTTGCCCGTTTCTCCTCGAGGATCGAGAGCGCCGTAACAACGCCGTCGATGATCATCTCCGGCCGCGCCGCGCATCCCGGGACATAGACATCGACGGGGATAACCTTGTCGACGCCGCCTGCGATGTTGTAGCACTCCCGGAATATGCCGCCGGTCGCGGCGCAGATGCCTATCGCAACGACGACCTTTGGTTCCGGCATCTGCTCGTAGAGGTTCCTGACCACCGCCCGGTTCAACTCGTTGATCCCGCCGGTGATCATCAGGATATCCGCGTGCTTTGGGTTTCCGGTGTTGATGATGCCGAACCGCTCCACATCGTAGAGCGGCGTTAAGCATGCAAGCACCTCGATGTCGCACCCGTTGCAGCTGGATGCATCATAGTGAAGGATCCAGGGTGATCGCTTCAGAAATGCCATGGTACTCATGCACCTCCAAGCATCATATAGGAGAGGATCGCCAGGTTCGCGATCCCGAGGAGCGCTGCAAGCCACCCGCTCTTCAGTGCCGCCTGCCAGCGCGCTCGTGCGGTGACGTTGTCGACGAAGATCTCGGCGAGGTAGGTGACCGCGACCGCGATGATCCCGATCACGGGGTTCCAGGCAAAGAAGAGGAAGACGAACCCGAGGAGGAAGACGTTCTCGTACCAGTGGGCGATCTCGACCTGCGCGAGCGTGGAGCCCGAGAACTCCGTCGTGATCCCCTTGACGATCTCCTGATGCGCGTGGTGGGACGTCGATATGTCGAAGGGCGACTTCCTGAGTTTGATGGTCAGAATGATCGCAAAGCCGAGGAAGACGCCGGGGAGGTAGAGGATCGCCGGCACGGTCGTGGCGGCGATCTCCGTGACGTAGAAACTCCCGCTGACCATGTAGAGCCCGACGGCCGCGAGGATGATCATCGGTTCGTAGGCCATCACCTGGATCAGTTCCCGCTCCGCCCCGATGTGGCTGTAGGGCGAGTGAACCGCGTAGGCCCCGAGCACCAGGAAGACGTGGGCGAGCGTGAAGGCGAAGACGATCAGTAAGAGGTCCCATCCCGCGAAGAAGAGCGCGCCGGAGAGGGCGATGAAGATCAGGTAGGCGAGGACGTAGAAGTTCTGCGCCGTGGTGACGACCGCCCGTTCCTTCTCGAAGAGTTTGCCGACGTCGTAGAAGGGCTGCAGGAGCGGCGGCCCGACTCTTCCCTGCATCCGTGCGGTGATCTTCCGGTCGATACCGGCGATGAGGCCGCCGGCTATGGGCGCGAGGA
>JAQVVW010000245.1 GCA_028698765.1 Methanoculleus sp.
CCTTGTCGTACCATTCGCTGAGCGCGTCGAGGTAGAGCGAGTAGGAGTTCAGCCAGTTGATCGCCGGGAAGTGCCGGCGCTGCGAGAGCTTCGCGTCCAGTGCCCAGAAGACCTTGACGATACGCAGCGTGTTCTGCGTGACCGGCTCGGAGAAGTCACCGCCCGGCGGCGAGACCGCACCGATGACGGAGACGGAACCGCCCTCTCCGTTCAGGGAGACGACACGGCCCGCACGCTCGTAGAACTCCGAGAGGCGCGCCGCAAGGTACGCGGGATACCCTTCCTCACCGGGCATCTCCTCAAGACGGCTCGAGATCTCACGCATCGCCTCTGCCCACCGGGAGGTGGAGTCGGCCATCAGCGAGACGTCGTAGCCCATGTCTCTGAAGTACTCGGCGATCGTGATCCCTGTATACACGGACGCTTCACGGGCCGCGACCGGCATGTTCGAGGTGTTCGCGATCAGCACCGTCCGCTCCATCAGCGGTTTGCCGGTCTGCGGATCCTCGAGCGCCGGGAACTCCGTCAGAACCTCGGTCATCTCGTTGCCGCGTTCACCGCAGCCGATGTAGACGACGATCTCGGCGTCCGACCACTTCGCCAGCTGCTGCTGGGTGACCGTCTTGCCGCTCCCGAACGGGCCGGGGATGGCCGCCGTTCCGCCCTTTGCGATGGGGAAGAGACCGTCCAGGATCCGCTGACCGGTGATCAGCGGGACGTCGGGGTTCAGCTTCTCCTTCACGGGACGGGGCACACGGACCGGCCAGCGCTGGAGCATGGCGATCTCGGTGCCGTCCTCGAGGGTGCAGACGGTCTCGTCGACCGTGAAACTGCCTGCCGCGATCTTCTTGACCTTGCCGCCCTTCGAGCGGGGCGGGACCATGACCTTATGGACGATGTTCGTCTCCTGGACCGTGCCGAGGACATCCCCGGCTTTGACCTCGTCGCCCGCCTTCACCGTGGGCACGAACTCCCACTTCTTCTCGTGGGAGAGGCCGGGTGCCGAGACGCCGCGCTCGATGAAGTTGCCCATCTTGTCCACGAGCACCTCGAGCGGCCGCTGGATCCCGTCGTAGATACTGGTCAGCAGCCCGGGCCCGAGTTCAACAGCGAGCGAGAGACCGGTGTTGCTGACCGGCTCCCCGGGTCTGATGCCGGCGGTATCTTCGTAGACCTGGATGATGACGTTCTCACCCTGGATCTTGATGACCTCCCCCATCAGTTCTTCATTGCCGACCCTCACCACGTCGTACATGTGTGCGTCGAGACCGACAGCAGTGACAACCGGCCCTGAAATCCGTTTCAGGGCTCCCTGAGCCCTTTTTTCGTTTGATTTTTCCATTACTTCCACAGATCAACACCCACCGATCTCTTGATTCTCTCTCTCATCGACAGACCGCCCTCTTCCCCGCCGATCGCGATCACCGTCGGCTTGACGGAGTTCTCGAGGGTGGTGCGAAGCCGCAGGGGAACCCGCTCCATGTCGCTGCCCTTCAGCACGAGGATGCCGACGTCCTTGTCAGCCAGCACCTGGTTGATGTGCTCGACCAGCCGTTCGTCGGTCTCGGCCGCGTAGGTCTTTTTGACACCCGCGAGCCTGAAACCAAGGATAAATTCACCGGTACCGACAACTGCGATCTCCATTCTACATCACCAGGTAGCCCTGTAACCGCTCACCGGGGAGGCCGGCTTCCTTGCCCCGGGCAAGGGCGCGAAGGTTCGCGACCTCGTACTTCTTCTTCTCCAGGTAGACGAGGATCGGAAGGATCGAGAACGCGTATCGTTTCGACATCCGCTCCATCTGATCCAGCTGAACCCGGGTCAGCGCAACCTCGATCCCGTGGAGTGCGGTCTTGCCGCGGATCTCCTCAAGTGCGTTCAGGAGCGGGGTCATCTTCACCTGACGTTTTAAGGCGTCGATGAACTCGTCCCGGTTCTCGAGTCCCGAGAGCCGCTGCAACTCGTCCACCGTGAACGAACCGCCGGGAATCAGCAGTTCCCTGACATCCTCGTGGACATCTCCGGCCCGTAGCCGGAAGAGGTCCTGGATGTTGCGGATATCGATCTCAAGCTGGATATACTTGAGGAAGATATCGCCGCCTTTAACGCCTTCTTTTGCGTCCGCGATGAGCCGTGCGTAGTAACTCTTGTAGAGTTCGTTCTCCAGATGAGCAAACGATCCGGTCTCCAGTGCGCGAGGCAGTTCCCGCTCGAGGACCGGATAGAACCGCTCGCCCTTGAGCGCTTCGGCGACCCGCTCCGGCGACTCTTCTGCGATGAGGCGGTCAAGAGCGACCCGATCGAGTCTGCCGGCCGGGACCAGGACTTCCTTGATCTTACCCGACGGCATCTTCTGCATCTTGCCGCGCAGGACGGTGACGACGTTCTGGATGTCCCAGCGCCGCAGGTAACTGGCGGTAAAGTGCTTCAGGTCTCCCGGAACCAGTTCCAGGATGCTCTGGTACTCTTTCGCGAGGTTCCAGCTCAGGGCCACCTCGACGAGGTTGATTCCGGAGAAGGAGGTGCCGAGTTCATCGATCTCCGACCGGTAGTTGGTCTCGCCGATGAACCGGGTGATCTCAGGCAGGCTCATATTCAGCATCCGGAGATAATCCTCGCGCGGTATCAGCTGTGATTTACGCACCCGCAAGCGGGTACAGGCGTAAATGTACTGGGCCGATCCGCTACTTACCCCTGCCATTTATGAACCCTCCTCATGTAAACAGAATATCTGACGCATCCTTCAGGCCGGATTCCCAGATCTCGTCCAGGAACGTGCGGTAACTGTAATCGATCTGCAGTTCGCCGTCAGTGCTCTCGACGATAATTCCGCCGGGGATATCAAGCGGGGCGCCCACGGTATAGCCGGAGAACATCTTCAACTGAGTGAGGATCCCTTCGACAACCGGGGTATCCCGCTCGTTTGCATGGACGACGCCCTTCTTGATCTCCTTTACCGCTCTCTTCAGCAGGGCTGTGAGCGCCTTCTCCTGGAACTCGGCGGGCAGATCACCGACAGCGGCAAGCGAGGCCGAATAGACCTGATCGAGGAGCGTCTTCTGGGCGTTTAAGGCCTGCCGCTTGACGACGAGGTTCGCCGCCGAGGCTTCCTGGTTGGTGATGTGGGTGACTGCCCGATCCGCGTCCTCCTGCGCCGACGCCTTGATCCCGGCGGCGCGAGTCTGCGCGTCCTTCAGGATCTCCTCGACGTCGGTCCGGGTCTCTGCCCGGATCACTTCGACCTCCTTTCGCCCTTTCTCCCGGATCTCGTTCACTACTGCTTCGAGTCCCATGGTTCACTCCATCAGAACAGAAGCAGCAGTGCAACCACAAGACCGAAGATAACGATGGTTTCCGGAATCACCGTGAAGAGCAGTGCGAGACCGAACATATCCCTGTTCTCTGCGGTTGCACCGACGGCTGCCGCACCGATGCCCATCTC
>JAQVVW010000246.1 GCA_028698765.1 Methanoculleus sp.
GAACTGCACGGCCTACCAGGCGGTCAGGCTGAACATCAAGGTGCGCGACCCGACCGAGTTCACCGAGAAGCGCTACCTGCACACCTTGAACAGCACCGCGATCGCGACCTCCCGCGCGATACGGGCGATCCTTGAGAACTACCAGAACGAGGACGGTTCGGTCACCATCCCGAAGGTTCTCAGGCCGTACCTCTACGGCAGCGAGACGCTGTAGAGAGACCGGCAGCAATTTTTCCGGCGATACAGGACGCCAAACAATTACTTTTTTCGCAACGCCGCAATCTCACCCACCAGCATCCCGTAGACCCGGCGTTCCTCGGTGACGTCCTCGTAGGTGACGTACTCTGTCCCGTCGGAGAGCTCGACGGGCGAGAAGTGGATCATCTTCTCCTTCCCGTCCCTGCACCGGACGGGGAACGTCCGCGGGCGGGGCCGTCCCGGGCCGGCCAGTTCCCGGTCCGCCTTCCAGGCGGCGATCGCTTCGCGGCGCTGTGCTTCGTCGGGGAACGCCAGCCGGAACCAGTCTTTCCCGTTAGAGAGGTCTGCAAGGGTATATCCGAAGAGGGCGGTGAACGCCCGGTTGAGGTAGGCGTAGCGGCCGTCGCTCTCGATGACGGCCGATGGAATCGGTGACGAGTCGATCAGGTCCCGGAACCGTGACTCGCTCCGGCGGAGCCGATCCTCGGTCTGCCTTCGGGCGATGGCGATGGAGGCCTGGCGGACGAAGGACTCGATGGCCTGCGTATCCTCGAGTACCTCATCAGGTGATAAGAAGATCCCGACGGTGCCAAAGAATTGGTCCTCCCAGACCAGGTAAACGAGATCAATTTTCCCGAGATTCCAGGTGCTCCGGACCTCTTCTAAAAGCTCCTCCGGGATCTGCTCAAAGAAGATATCCCTGTGCAGGGTCATCCCCTCCGGGCCGGGTTCCGGCCAGAAGACGATCTCATGGATACCCCTGTGCTGCAGACTCAATGGATTTCCCGCCGCGGGATGAGATAATATCTCTGCCATCGGATAGACGAATCCGATCGAATCCCGCCCGAGTATGCGGGCCAGACTGTCGTGGAACTCTTTGCTCTCCTCTGCCCGGACGGAGAACTGCCGATTGCTCTCATCGTATCCCGTCACAGAAATGCGCGGGTTGGGCACGAGTTCGGCAATCTTTGCGGCAATGTACTGGTAGATATCGGCATCCGGAGGCATATCGACAAGCTCCATTGCCGTCCGGGCAAGAAACTCCATATTCCGGACGTACCGCTTCCGCTCGGTGATGTCTTCGAGAACGATAGTGCAGCCTTTCTCCCCGTCCTCGAAGGTTGTCGGGATCGCCTGCATCTGATAGAAGAACTCGTCATTGTCCCTCTGATAACGGATATCGGCGACCACCTGCTCCCGTTCGAGTCCCTCGATTACCGCGAGCGCTTCGGGAGTGGAGACGACGGGGAGAGCGACCTCGCGGATGGTCCTGCCGATGAGGTCGTCTTTCGACTGCCGGAGATGCTTCAAGCACTGGTCGTTGACCTGGACGATCCGCTGGTCGGCATCAAGGATCAGGATCAGGTTCTTCGTGAAGCAGAGAAAGGCGGAGATCGGGACACGCTGCGCGAGGGAGTAGAGTTTCGCGTTGCCGATCTGCCGGACGTCGACTTTGCCGGCGATCTGGAGGATCTCAAGGTGCTTCGAGACGGAGTTCCGGGTGACGCCGAGCTGTCGTGCCACCTCGGTGATGGTCATGCCCTTCGGCCGGAACCGGAGGGCACGAAGGATCCGATTCGGGAGATCGTGCTCCTCCTGCATCATAGGTGCATCCTTGCTGCACCGGTATATCTTACTTCTGCCGGGGACGCATCCCCGCCCTGCACTTCACGGGATCGTCCGGACGATCCGCTCTTTCGTCACCTTCCCGGCGATGAAGCGGGCGAGGGCAAGCAGCGCCAGGCCCACAACCGCGATGACCGTCTCCGCCGTCGCCGAGATGCCTGACCCGCCTGATATGACGGCCTGGAGCCCGCCGATCAGGAAGATGAACCCGAATATGAAGGCGAACCCGAGGATCTGGTTCTCCCGCATCCCGAGCGCGAGCTGGGCCGCGCCGATGAGCCCGGCCGCGGCCGCGATCCAGACCGGGACGACGACCGCGAGGTGGAGGAGGAGCAGGGGTTCAGCGGCGACGGGAGCGTCCGCAAGAGCAGAGGCTGCCCCCATGCTCACCGCGGCCGCGAGGAGGGTCGTCAGGTACGCCGGGACGACGACCCCGATGGCTTTCCCCTCCCAGAGACGCTGGAGCGAGACCGGGGCGCAGAGGAGCGTCTCGATCGTGCCGTCCCGCTTCTCGCGGAGGAAGGCGTCGGAGCAGAAGATATAGCCCATGAAGACACCGACCGGGAGGGTGATCGCGGCGATGCCGCCGGCAACAGCCGCGGTGTCTCCCCCGGCTGCCGCGGCGATGCCGATGGCGGTCATGACCGGGAACCAGATAGCGAAGATGAACGCGGTGATGAGGACGCCCCGGTTCCGGAGGGCGAGCCTTATCTCCCGGCGGGCGATGACGGAGAGCGTGCTCATGCCCCGCCCTCCATTCTACCGACGTGTTCGAGGTAGATCTCCTCAAGCGACCTTGACGACCGGCGGACCTCCTCGATCCGGAAGTTGGCCCCGACAAGGGCCGCGACGAGGTCAGGTGTCGCGCCAGGGTCGGCGAGGGTGCAGTGCAGGGCGTCACCGTCTGCGTCGCACCCGGCAACGAACGGGAGCCTCCCGACGGTCTCGCACGCGCGGGCCCGGTCACCGGCGTCGGCGAGGGAGACCGTCACGGCCGGGCGGCCGGAGGCCGAGGTGAGGCGTTCGACCGAGTCGAAGGCCCGGATCCTGCCGCCGGCGAGGATCGCGACCGTCGAGCAGATGCGCTGGACCTCGTCGAGGTGATGGGAGTTCAAGAAGACGGTCATCTCCTCCCGCCGGGAGAGCTCGAGGATGAGGTCGCGGACCATCCTCTGCGCGCCGGGGTCGAGGCCGGAGGACGGTTCGTCGAGGAAGACGACCTCCGGTCGATGGAGGATAGCGCGGGCGATCCCGAGTTTCCGTTTCATGCCGGTCGAGAACGTCCCGACGGGATCGTCGCGCCGGTCGGTGAGGTCGACGAGGGCGAGGAGGTCGTCGATCCTCTCCGCCGGGTCCTCGACGCCGTAGAGGCCGGCGTAGTAGGCCAGGTTGTCGGCGGCGCTCATCCGGTCGGCGAGACCGTTGTTGTCAAAGAGCACCCCGACCCTCGCCCGCGCATCGTCGTCGGAAGCGAGGTCGCGGCCGAGGACCCGGACCTCGCCTGCGCCGGGGGCAAGGAGGCCGAGCAGGATCCGGATGGTCGTGGTCTTCCCGGCGCCGTTCGGGCCGAGATAGCCGAAGACCTCACCGTGACCG
>JAQVVW010000247.1 GCA_028698765.1 Methanoculleus sp.
ATGGACACTGAACGAGAGAGGGTGCTCCTCGCGGCGGCCCACGCCGTGACGTTCAAGCCCGACTACATGACCGTCGAGAAACTGGAGGCAGCGAGCCGGGGGCATGGGGCGCTCGTCATCCCCGCGTTTGCCGCGGCAAACTCACTTGCGGAGGATATCTTCTGCGGCATCGGCGCGCCGGAGATGCACCTGATGAGCATGACGATGATCGATGCCTCGGCTCCTCACCTGCCGCTCGATTCGATCATCCTGAAAGCGGTGAATGAGGCGAAACGGAGTGGGGCGGATCCGGCGAACGCAGCACTGATCGTCGCGACGCTCGCCTACTTCTCCGGGAGCTGCGCCCGCGCGGGCGTGCCGCTCGGGAACCGGAAACTCGGGGCCATCGCCCGGATGCATGCCGGTGGCGACCGGACGAGTGCGATTGCCCTGACGACGAACAAGTTCACCCACCGGGTCCCGGCATTCCCCGCATACCTCGCGATCTACGAGGCCTTGATGGATAAGAAGCTGACCCGGCTCGACGGCGCGGTCCTGCCGCCGTTCGTCGCCGGCGGAGGCGTCATGGGCCACGCCGCCCTCGGCGAGGACTTCAACATCCCCGAACTCGCAAAAAATGCCGCGAAGGTCGGGACCGAGGCGATGATGCGGAGCATGGAGGGTGCCGGGACGACCCCTTATCCCCTCTGGCCGGCCCTGATCGCGTCGGCGGTGACGATGGAACTCGTCCACCCCGACGCCATGCTCGGCGAGGAGTTCGGGAAGTTCGGCGAGGTCGACTCGGCCTACCTCGCCGGGAAAGGGGCCGTCGAGGCGGCGGGGCTCCCCGAGAAACTGCACATGCGGGGGACCGGAGAGGAGTACGACACCGCCCGGATCGTCGGCGACTTCGGCCTGATCCTGAAGGATGTCGGCGGACCGTCTGTGATCGGGTCGATGGTCACAAACGAACTCTTCGCCGGGTTCCAGGAGTCCGCCATGATCGGGGCCGGGTTCTCCGGGGGGCCGGTGAACACCCCGCTCGGCCACGTCGCCGGCGATATCCTGCCGGCGCTCCGTCTGCTGCTCGCTAACCGCGGCGACGTCGAGGCGACCGCGGCGGCGATCCGGGACTACAAGATGCAGTCCTTCATCGACCCGGAGCTCGCCCTCTGCGCCCTGAACACCATCGTCCGGAAGGCGGAGGTCGCGAACCGGGGCTCGGTGACGGAGGCCTGCATCCGGGCAAGCGAGGCGGTGCGAGACCGGGCGATCTACCGGCGGGCGGTGAAGGCCTACGAGATGCTCAAGGCTGGAAAGTCGGTTGAGGAGGCCGCCAGCGCCCTCGATGCGGAGAAGAGAGCCACCGTCGAGCAGCGGGGCTCGATGATCCTCTCCGGGTTCACCGGAAAAGAGATCGCGTTCCGGTTCACGGAGATCGCGGCTCAGGCAAGGAGGACCGACCCGTTCACGGCGAAGTACTGGGGGTTTGACGCGAAGATCTCCTACGATGTCAACATCGACGGCAAGGACTACCAGATCAAGAACCTCACCGCCCGGGTGATCCCGGAGTACGCGCTCGAAGGAAAGGGACGGGATGACCCCAATATGGGCACCGCCATCTTCGTTGGTTCCGTCCTCACCCAGGAGCTGCAGTACAGCGGGCACACCATCCTCAACATCACCGTACCGGCCGCGGTCGCGGCCGCGCTCGGGACCGACCCGAAGGAAGCGGCGAAGCAGGCGGCGAAGGGGGCATACCTGACGAACTCCATCGTCGGTCCCCGGGAAGCAGCGGTGCGGGTCGCAGAACTCGCGCAAACGATCCATTCGAGCCTCAACGAGCCGATCGAGGACACAGAGTGAGGAACCGGCGAGGGGTATGAAGATCCTCGTCATCGACCCGAAGTGTGCAGGGATAGCGGGAGAGACCTTCCTTGCGTCCCTCATCGACCTCCTCGGTGTGCCCCACGCGCTCGACGCGCTCGCGGATACGATCCGGAGCCTTGATCTCTGCCGGGAGTTCGGGTACGAGGCAGGGGTAGCAGAGGCTGGCGGGATCACGGCGACCCACCTCGCGATCGAGGTCAGGGAGGAGGGCGGAAAGGATGCAAACGAGATCGTGAATGTCGCTGCCGCGACCGCAGATGCAGTAAGCCTCTCTAAGGGCGCCCGTTCGCGGGTGCTTGCCGTCGCAGGCGACCTCGCCGCCGCTGGACAGACCGCCGCTCCGGTGAAGACGATCTTCTCGGTCGTCGGCACGATACTGCTCCTCGACCGGGCCGGGTTCCTCGAGGGGACGATCGTCTCGACCCCGCCGGCACTCGGTGGCGGGACCATCACGACAGAGTTCGGAGAGATCCCCGGGCCCGCCCCGGCGACACTTGATATCCTCGCCCGACACCGGCTCCCGTTCGCTTCCGTCCCCATCGACAGGGAACTGACCACGCCGGCCGGGGCGGCCCTGCTCGCCAACCTTGCAGCGGCTGCCGTGACCCTCTATCCGGCGATGGTGCCTGTCCGGGTCGGTCACGGCACCCGGGCCCCCCCGGAACGATCTGGCTTCCTCCGGGTGGTGGAGGGAGAGACCCTCCCCGGAGGGGAGGACCGGATGGTCATGCTCATGACAAACCTCGACGACGTTCCCGGCGAAGTGGTGGGGTATGCGGTCGAGCGCCTCTTCGCGGAGGGGGCGGCAGATGTCTTCGTCACCCCGGCGTCCGGAAAGAAGAACCGACCGGTCAGCGTCGTCTCGGTGATGGCACCGGCGGAACGCGAGGACCGCCTGGTCCAGGTTCTCATGGAGGAGACCGGAACTCTCGGGGTACGGGTACATGAGTTCCGGAAAGTGGTCGCGGACCGGAAGAGGGAGGCGGTGCCGGTCAGCCTCGGTGGCAGGGAGTACCCCATCAGGGTGAAGACCTCGACCTTCGACGGCCGCCTGATCGCAGAAAAACCCGAGTACGACGACCTCGCGGCGATTGCACGGGATCTGGGCATCCCCCTCAGGTCCGTGGACGAAGAGGTCAGGTTGCACCTATCCAGACGAAGAAGAAGGACAGGACAGCGCCAGAGGGCGGTGCAGGAGGATGGATACCCACCCGACCTCCCGTATGCGGCAAACGCCGCACGCGACGAGTGAGTGGCGGACACATCCCACCGGGATGCGTCCTACTCGCGTCTACAGTTCTCTCATGTCACCGGGGTAATAGTTCCCCAAGCTATTAGATGATGCACTCGATATTTATACAATTCTATTTCGCATCGTCGATAGGGGCGTGGTTTTGCCGTAATTATCCGAAAGCCTTTAGAATGGCCCTGCGTTTTCGGAACATTTCTTGCGCCCGTTCTCCGGATGGAGAAATAAACTACGCATTTGTTGCGTCTCGCGAAAAGAATCGTTCTCCGCCGTCAGCCACCGGGCTTACGCT
>JAQVVW010000248.1 GCA_028698765.1 Methanoculleus sp.
TTCGCCATGGGGCCGATCGCCGACCACCTGTTGTTGTCCGGAGGCGGGTAGCCCGATGGCCAGGAAACGGTATCCCCGGTTCGGCGCCCTCGAACCGGGTCTCGTCCACGAAGCGCTCGTCGGGAGCGTCCTCAAACTGGACCCGCGCAGGCAGATCGAGAACCCCGTGATGCTGGCGGTGGAGATCGGGGGGATCGTCACGACGGCAGGGTTCTTCGTCGGCCTCTCGACTGCCACCGGAGAGCAGTCGTTATTCACCGGCCTCGTCTCCCTCTGGCTCTGGCTGACGGTGCTCTTCTCAAATTTCGCAGAATCCCTCTCCGAGGGGAGGGGAAAGGCGCGGGCAGCGTCTCTGCGGCAGTCGCGCACCAGCGTACCCGCACGCCGCCTCGCGAGAGAGGCATTCGATGCCCCGGCGAACGAGGTCGCCTCCTCCGACCTCCGGCCGGGCGACCTCGTCCTGGTAAAAGAGAGCGAGATCATTCCCGGCGACGGGGAGGTGGTCAGGGGAGCCGCCCTCGTCAACGAAGCCGCCATCACCGGAGAGTCCGCGCCGGTCGTGCGCGAGGCAGGCGGGGACCGGAGCGCGGTGACGGGGGGAACAACGGTGCTCGCGAACGAGATCATCGTCCGGGTCACCACGGAGCCCGGCCGGACCTTTCTCGACCGCATGATCGCCATGGTCGAGGGGGCCGAACGGCGCAAGACGCCCAACGAGGTCGCGCTCGAGATCCTGCTCCTGGCGCTGACCGCCGTCTTCCTGGCGGTCGTCGGCAACATATACCCGGTATCCGCCTACAGCGCCTCGTTCACCGGATCGGGTGCTCCTGCGAGCCTCACGGTGCTGGTCGCGCTCTTCGTCTGCCTGGCCCCCACGACCATCGCGGCCCTCCTCCCGGCGATCGGGATCGCCGGCATGGACCGGCTCTTCCAGCGCAACATCGTCGCGCTCTCCGGCCGGGCGATCGAGGCTGCAGGCGACGTCAACGTCCTGCTCCTCGACAAGACCGGGACGATAACCCTCGGAAACCGTCAGGCGGCCGAGTTCGTCCCGGTGGAGGGGCAGTCCCGGGACGAACTGATGCAGGCCTCCCTTCTCTCCTCGTACGCCGACGAGACGCCGGAGGGGAGGAGCATCCTTGCCCTTGTCCGGGAGAAGACCGGCGTCGCGCCGGCCTGCCCCCCGGATGCACGGTTCATCCCGTTCTCGGCCGCCACCCGCGTGAGCGGCGCCGAGTGCAACGGGACGTCGTACCTGAAGGGAGCCGCCGACGCGATCACGAGGCTCGTCCCCGAGCGTGGAGGAGCGGTGCCCCCTGACCTGGCGACGAAAGTGAACGGAATTGCGTCGGCAGGAGGCACGCCGCTCGTGGTGGCGCGCGACAGGACGATCCTCGGCGTGATCTTCCTCAAGGATATCTTGAAGATCGGGATCCGGGAACGGTTTGCCGACCTTCGCCGGATCGGAATACGGACGGTCATGATCACGGGCGACAACCCCCTCACCGCGGCCGCAATCGCAGCGGAAGCAGGTGTGGACGACTACCTTGCCGAGGCGAAGCCGGACGACAAGTTGAGGCTGATCCGCGAGACGCAGGATGAAGGCTACATGGTCGCCATGACCGGCGACGGGACCAACGATGCGCCCGCCCTTGCCCAGGCCGATGTGGCGGTGGCCATGAACAACGGGACCCAGCCGGCGCGGGAGGCGGCCAATATCATCGATCTTGACAGCGATCCCACCAAACTGCTGGATATCGTCGAGATCGGCAAAGAGATCCTGATGACCCGCGGAGCCCTCACCACGTTCTCCATAGCAAACGACATCGCCAAGTACTTCGCCATCATCCCGGCAGCGCTGGTCGGGATCTACCCCCAGCTTGTCATCCTGAACATCATGGACCTCGCCACCCCGCAGTCAGCCATCCTCTCTGCGGTCATCTTCAATGCCCTGGTCATCCCGCTCCTGATACCGATCGCGCTTGCCGGGGTGAGGTTCAAACCGATGCCGGCATCGAGGCTCTTTGCCTACAACCTGATCATCTTCGGCCTCGGGGGCCTCGTCGCTCCGTTCATCGGCATCAAAGCACTCGACCTCCTGATCGCCGGAGTCCTGTAGAGGTATACCACCCATGACGGAGATACGACAGGCAGTAAAAAGCGGTCTCCTCCTCTTCCTCGTCCTCTTCATCATCACGGGGTTCGCCTACCCCCTGGCAGTGACGCTCATCGCCGGGGCGGCATTTCCGTACCAGGCCCACGGGAGCCTGATAATCGACGGCCAGGGCCAGGTGATCGGCTCGAGCCTGATCGGCCAGAACTTCAGCGCACCGTTCTACTTTCAGGGCCGCCCCTCGGAGACGCCGATCACTGCCTGCAACGCCTCCTCCTCCGGCGGGTCGAACCTTGCACCCGGAAATCCCCTGCTCCTCGAGCATATCGCAGACCGGGTGAGGGCTCTCCGGAACGCCGGCGTACAGGGCCCGCTCCCGTCCGATCTCGTCATGGCTTCGGGGAGCGGTCTGGACCCCGACATCAGCCTGGATGCCGCACTGGTGCAGGTCTCCGCCGTCGCAGAGGCACGCGGTCTGCCGGAGGACAAGGTCCGTGCGCTCGTTCTCGCCCGGGCGGAGAGCCTGCCGGCCCCGTTCGTAGAGCCCTATGTCAATGTCCTCTCGCTCAACCGTGAGCTGGACCGCCTGGACGGGAGGGACTGAACACGGCAGAAAGGACCGCTGAGGAAGGCCGCCCCCTGCCGGAGGACCTGCTCGCCGTTGCAGAGCGGGCGGAACAGAGAGCCGGGAAGGGGCAGCTGACGATCTACCTGGGTTACGCCGCCGGTGTCGGGAAGACCTATGCGATGCTCGCAGACGCACTCAGCCACCGGAGCGACGGGCTCGACGTCGTGATCGGGTATGTGGAGACGCACGGCAGGGCAGAGACGGACGCGCTCGCCGCAGGGCTCGAGGCGATCCCCCCGATCTCCGTCGATTACCAGGGGCTCGCGCTGCGGGAGCCGGATCTCGACGCGATCCTCAGGAGGCGCCCGAAAATCGTCCTCATCGACGAGCTTGCGCACACCGATGCTCCGGGAAGCCGTCACGCCAGACGTTACCAGGACATCGAGGAGATCCTTCACGCGGGGATATCGGTCTATACCACTGTCAACATCCAGCACATCGAGAGCCAGAACGACATCGTCGCCCAGATCACGGGCATCCGCGTTGCGGAGACGGTCCCGGACACGTTCTTCTACGATGCCGATGAGATCCGCCTGATAGACATCCCGCCGGAGGAACTCCAGATCCGTCTCCGCGCCGGAAAGGTCTATGTGCGGGATATGGCCGAGCAGGCCGTCCGGCGGTTCTTCAGCGTCGAGAATCTCCTGGCACTCCGGCAGATCGCTCTC
>JAQVVW010000249.1 GCA_028698765.1 Methanoculleus sp.
GGTGCGGACGCGCTGATGGACCTCTCGACCGGGGGCGATCTCGTCCGCATCCGGCAGAGGGTCCTCGCTCTCGACACAACGGTCGGCACCGTCCCTATCTACGAGGCGGTCCGGCGGGCGGGGAGTGAGGCGGACGTCGACGCCGATCTCCTCTTCAAGGTGATCCGGGAGCACTGCCGGCAGGGCGTGGACTTCCTGACGCTGCACTGCGGCGTGAACCGCGATGCCCTCGCGTCGCTTAAGGCCGACCCCCGGACGATGGGCGTCGTCAGCAGGGGCGGGGCGTTTCATGTGGCGATGATGGCCGCGACGGGCGAAGAGAACCCGCTGTATGCCGAGTACGACTACCTGCTCGAGATTCTCGCCGAACACGACGTCGTCGTGAGCCTCGGCGACGGGATGCGGCCGGGCGCGCTTGTGGACGCCGGCCGTCTCGCGAAGTCGACCGAGTACCTGACGCTCGGTCACCTCGCAAAGCGGGCGCTCGCCGCCGGGGTGCAACGGATGATCGAGGGGCCGGGGCACATCCCGGCCGACGAGATCGGCTACAACGTCCGGATGATCAAGGAGCTGACCGACGGCGCTCCGCTCTACCTGCTCGGCCCGCTCGTGACCGACGTGGCGCCGGGCTACGATCACGTCGTGGGGGCGATCGGCGGCGCGATCGCCTGCATGAACGGCGCCGACTTCCTCTGCATGGTCTCGCCGGCCGAGCACCTGGCGCTGCCGGACGTCCGCGACATCGTGGAGGGAACGCGAGTGGCAAGGATCGCGGCGCATGTCGGGAGCCTCTCCCGCGCCGCCGCGCAGACGAAGAACCGCGAGTTCCGGATGGCGGAGGCGCGCCGGGCGCTCGACTGGGAGAAGCAGTTCGAGGCGGCGCTCACTCCCGACGAGGCCCGGCGGATCCACGAGCGCGACGGCGATCTCGAGACCTGCTCGATGTGCGGCGACCTCTGCGCCGTGAAGATGGTGCGGGATATCCTCCCGGCCCCGGACGAGCGGATGGAGCCGTGAAGGCCCCTCGACTCTTTTTACCTCATCCGCCGCCGTACCGTCCGTCGATCCAGGCGGTTATTGCGTCACGGCTCCGCCGGTAGGCGGCAAGCACTTTATCCGGGGTTCCGGTGGCCCGGCCCGGGTCCGGGAAGTCGACGTGGAGCGTCTCCTTCGTCCAGGGAAACATCGGGCAGACGCCCCCGGCACAGAGCGCGATGACGGACTCCATCTCCTTTCCGTCGAAGAGAGCGAGATCCTTCGCCTGCTGCTTCGAGATGTCTATCCCGATCTCGTCCATCACCCGTATCGCGAGGGGATCGAGAGCGGTCGGGGCGATCCCGGCCGAGCAGGCCTCGTAGCGGTCGCCGTGGCGGGCGCGGAGGTAGCCCTCCGCCATCTGGGTCCGGGCGGCGTTGTTCGTGCCGATGAAGAGCACTCTCTGCTTCATACCTTCCCCTGCACGGCCGGGTGAAAAAAAGGTTGCCCGTCCCCCTCCGGGCGGCGCGTTGTATGGCTCGTTCAGGCTTGCCCTGCCTCGAGGATCCGGACCGCGAGGAGCGCTGCGTTCACGCCGTTGTCCACCCCGACGCAGGCGACCGGGACGCCCTTCGGCATCTGGACGATCGAGAGGAGGGCGTCGAGGCCCATCAGCGTCCCGCTCACCGGGACGCCGATCACCGGCCGCTTCGTCTTCGAGGCGATCACTCCCGGGAGAGCCGCCGAGAGCCCGGCGATCGCTATGAAGACCCGTGCATCGCTCGCCTTCACGTACTCGTCCAGCCGCTCGGGGTCGCGGTGCGCCGAGATCACGGCGGAGTCGTAGGACACACCGTGCTCTTTCAGGGTCTCGAAGACTTTCTCCGCGACGGGGCCGTCCGAGGCGGAACCGCAGATAACCGTGACGTCTGCCATATCCAGATTCAGTTGTGCCCCGACCCTTTTTCACCCTGTCGATATTGCACGGTGGTGAGGTTGATATGAGACCACATCCAAGTTCCTTGAGGAACAGCGTCTGTCCTCGACGAAACAATACGGACTGATATCTCATGGAACAAGAACCACTCCTGATGATCCCCGGCCCCGTACCCATCCCGCAGCGGGTACGCGCCGCCATGACGCGGCAGGCCATCAACCACCGCGGCCCCGAGTTCGGCGCCGCGTATGCAGAGACTGTCCGGACCTTGAAGACCCTCTTTGGCACCGCAAACGAACTCTACATCATCAGCGGCTCGGGAAGCGCCGGCATGGAGGCCGGCATCGCGAACTTCGCGCGGGATAAACGAATCGTCTCGCTCGTAAACGGCAAGTTCGGCGACCGTTTCGCGAAGATTGGAGAGCGTTACGGCACCGTCACCGTCCTCGACTCCGAGTGGGGCACCCCGCTCGATCTCGAGCGCCTCGAACAGGAACTCGAGGCCGGGGCCGGGGTCGTCACGATGGTCCACAACGAGACGAGCGCGGGTATCAGGAACCCCGCGCCCGAGGTCGGCAAACTCGCCCGGAAGCACGACGCGCTCTTCATCATGGACGGGGTCACCTCCATCGGCGGCGACGACGTCCGGATGGATGAATGGGGCGTCGATATCGCCGTCGTCGGGTCGCAGAAGTGCCTCGCGGCTCCCGCGGGCCTCGCGGCCATCGCCGTCAGCGACCGCGCCTGGGACCGGATCTCGGAGAAGCGGCCGTTCTACCTCGACATGGCCGCCTACAGAAAGAGCGGCAAGGGCGCCTCGATGGAGACCCCCTACACCCCCGCGGTCCCGCTCTTCCTCGCGCTCCGCGAGGCCTGCACGATCATCGATGAGGAAGGCGTTCCTGCCCGGATCGCCCGCCACCGCAGGATGGCCGACGCCGTCCGCGCCGCGGCGAAGGCCTGGGGCGTCGACCTCTTCCCGACGCTCGACGAACACCACGCCTACTCGAACACCGCGACCGCCCTGCGGATCCCGGGCGGCCTCACCGACAAGGATCTCCGGGGGACCGTCAAGAAGTTCGGGATCGAGATCGCCGGCGGCCAGGACCACCTGAAGGGCAAGATCTTCAGGATCGGCACCATGGGCGGGGTCGGGGCGCAGGAGATCCTCGCCACCCTCGCGGCCGTCCAGTTCACCCTCAAGAAATCCGGCGTTGCGGCCGACGACGGGGTGGAGGCAGCTGCCGGGGTGCTCCTCGGATGAAGATCGGGATCGCCGACACCACGTTTGCCCGGATCGACATGGGCCGGATCGCCACCGAAGAGATCCGCAAGCACGCGAGCGTGGGAATCGAGCGCTACGTCGTCCCCGGCATCAAGGACCTCCCGGTGGCCTGCAAGAAACTGATCGAGGAGCGGGGGTGCGACCTCGTGATGGCGCTCGGGATGCCCGGGGGGGCGGCGAAGGACAAGGTCTGCG
>JAQVVW010000250.1 GCA_028698765.1 Methanoculleus sp.
AACTGGCAGCAACCATGGGGACGAGGAGGATGACGTCATCCCAGGTCGCGTAGTAAAACCCGCCCATCAACCAGAAGACGATCTCACGGAGCGCCGCGTCGTTTGCGATATACTTGAGGAGCGAGACGAATGCAGAGAAGATCGAGCCGATGATGACCCCGGCGAGGATGAGGGTGACGATAGGGGTCTCACCGCGGCTGCGGGCGAGAAGGTAGGCGAGGGTGACGGCGAGCGCCCCGAACGCAAACGCGGAGAGCTGGATCGAGAAGAAGATCGCCGGAAAGACGATCGCGAGCGCCGCACCGAACGCAGCGCCCGACGAGACGCCGAGGATGTAGGGTTCGACGAGGGGGTTCCGAAAGACCCCCTGGAAGACGGCGCCCGCGATGGCAAGCGCCCCGCCGACCGAGACGGCGAGGATGATCCGGGGCACGCGGATGTTCCAGATGATGGTGTTGTGCAGTTTCGGCAGACTCTCAACGTCGCCGAAGGTGAGGTGGACGAGGATCGTCCGGTAGACGTCCGTAATGGTGATGCCGTAGGCGCCGAGGACGACCGCGACCGAGGCCGTTATGAGGAGGACGGCGGCGAGGGCGAGAAGAATGACGATCTTTCTCCCTTCGTCGAACCCTCCGGCGGTGTCGTAGCCGAGTTTCGTGAGGAAGTGATTGAAGCCTGTGGACTCTCTCATGCGGTCTCCTCCCGCACGGGAGGTGCGGATACCTCATTTTTTGTAACACCTATTATATAAATCGTAGCAATGAGTAGTATTAAAATAGTTATCATTCTTGATAGATGTAAAACATAATCTCTTTTGTATTACGTCTTCGAACCAATCTCTATGAATCATAATGCACTGCCGACAGGACTTGCTTTGCTCATCATCTGCCTCCTTGCTCTGGTCTTCTCCTGCGGATGCACGGGAACGGTCGGGGAGACGACGCCAGCGGACTCGGATGGGATACGTACCGTGACGGACATGCGCGGCAGGACGGTTGAACTGCCGCCAACCATTGAGCGGGTCGTTATTCTCGACGACGGGTTTGTCGAAGGTCTCCTTTACCGATTCGGGATGCAGGATCGGATCGTCGGTCTCGGCGGCGCATGGACTAAGGACTATACGTACTCCTTCGAAACGACGGACGGAACGACCTACGAATACAAGAACGGCATGAATCCGGTCAGATACCTCATTCCGGGCCTTACCCACCTCCCGGTGCTGGTTGAAAGCGGCACCGGGATCAATTATGAGACCCTCGCCTCGCTCGAACCCGACGTCGTCGTCCTTCGCGAAGGGGCATGGGCGTTCAGCGCGGGGTCCGACGAGAAACTCGAAAAGACGGTTGCAACGATAGAATCGCTCGATATCCCGGTGGTTATCCTTGTCGGCCCGCCCTTCCAAGAGCGCCCGACTGTCGATCGTATCGGTGAGGAGATCCGGCTCGTCGGTGAGGTCTTCTCGCACGGGGAGGACGCCGATGCGCTCGCAGTTTATCTGGATGGCCAGATCGAAGAGATCCGAAAACGCACGGCTGATGTGCCCGTAGATAAGAAACCACGCATGATGCAACTCGGCCTCTCGCCGCGCGCCCGACAGGGCGGCGGTGCCGGGATGGCCTGGGGCAGCGACACGATCGAGTCGTATTTCATCGAGGAGATCGCGAACGCAAAGAACGCCTATGAGGGAACCGGGGCGTTCGTCGTCGTATCGACCGAGCAGATCCTTGCGCTCGATCCCGATGTGATTGTCCTCCCGACCGCCCAGGGCTACCACCCGGTAAGCGAGCTCTATACCGCTCCATACTACCAGAACCTGCAGGAACTCTCGGCCGTGAAGAACCACCGGGTTTACGCCCTCCCCTGGACGCCCTACAACTGGGCGAAGCGCCTTGAGTACCCGATCGAGGCAATGGTGATCGCGAAGGCCGCCTATCCGGACCGGTTCGCGGATATCCAGGTGCACGAATGGGTGTTGGACTTCTACCGGAATGTCTATGGGGTCGATGAAGCGACGGCGAAGGAGCTCCGGTCGGCACAATGGCTGGACTGGATGGTCGAGGCGGGATTCTAGTCCCGCCCTATTCCAAATCAGTATATACCCCCGGCGACAACTAAGCCCTTATGGAGTTGCTCGAAACCCTCTCCGGCGTCCCCGGGATGCTCCGGCCGTTCAAGGCCTATCTCCGCGAGGCCGGGCTCGCTCCCGGCGACCAGGTCGCCTACTACGGCTGCCCCGGCACCTGCACCCCCTTCATCGAACTCCTGGGGTTCGCCGTCCGGGACCTCTCCCTTGAGCAGGTCTACGTGCCCTACGTGGACGAGACGGCGGCGAAGGCGATCCGTCCCGTCGAGGGCGTCGGGATGCAGGTCTCCGGCGACGCGGTCAGCCTCGACCCGAAGGTGATCGTCCTGATGGGCGGGCTCTCGATGCCGGGCGTCCCGGTCGAGAGAGAAGCGGTGCAGGCTGTCGTCGCGGCCCATCCCGGTGCGAAGGTCGTGGGCATCTGTTTCATGCGGATGTTTGAGAAGATGGGCTGGCTCGATACCTTTGAGTTCGAGGTGGTCATCGACGCCACACTCGACCCGGTCAGGGTCTGGCGGTGACTACCCGGTTGGCCGCCGCTGGTGCAGGGACCCGGGCTGTCTCCCACGGTCGGTCGCACCGGAGGAGGCTGAACCGGAACGCCGCGCCGCATTCGGGGCGTCCCGGCACCCGGTCGTCGACCCATACCCGGCCGCCGTAGCGCGTAACAAGCATCCGGGTGATGTAGAGGCCGAGACCTTTGCCGCTCCTGCTGCTCGTCCCTCGCGAAAACCGGGTGAAGAGACCTGGCTTGACCGCGTCGGGCACCCCCGGCCCGGTATCCTCGATCGAGACCTCGACCGTATCGTCGCGTTCCTCGACTCTGACGGCGATCTCGACCTCCGGACCCCCGAACTTCTCCGCGTTCCCGATGAGATTGGCAAAGACCTCGGAGAGAAGGTCGTCGGCCATGACCCGGATCGGTCTTTCCTCGTAGACGATCCGGGCGTCGGGATGATGGGCGATCTCGGCCCTGACGATCACATCGAGGTCGACGGGTCTCGTTGCCGTCTCCTCGGAGTGAAGCCGCCGGATCGTCGAGACGTTCTGGATGATCTCGATGCTCCGGTCGACGCCTGCCCTGAGTCTCCGGACCATCTCCCGCTCTCTCCCGGAGAGCGTCTCGACGAGCAGGTCGGCATACCCGAGAGCGACGGCGTTCGCGTTGTTATAGATTGGCTGAAATCGGTTCAACTGCAATATCCAAAGCCTCAACTGTTCCCTCTGTTACAAGTCCGACAGAATCAAACGATGCTACGGGTGCGCCGTTGTAGGTTGTATCTCCCACTAC
>JAQVVW010000251.1 GCA_028698765.1 Methanoculleus sp.
AGTCAGTAACCGGGTCCCGCATGGCCTCCACGCTCGGCATGGATCGTGATGATCTCGTTTGCCGCCGCCACCGCGACCGGCGTCCCGCCCCGGGTGCCGGCGTTCGAGACCGACGGCACATCGACGGTGCGGAGTTCCTCCTTCGACTCCGCGGCGTTCACGAACCCCACCGGGGTTCCGACGACCAGCGCCGGGCGGACTCCTTCCCGGATCATCTCGCAGACGACGAGGAGCGCCGAAGGGGCGTTCCCGATCACCACGATCGCGCCCTCCAGCCGGTCGCGCAGGGCGAGAAAACCCGCCGACGTCCGGGTTATCCCGCTTTCGCGGGCAATATCCTCGCCGTGGTCGAGTGCGCAGACGATCTCGCTTGCGTGCCCGCGTTTCAGGATGCCTGCCTGCACCATCCGGATATCGGTTATGATCGGCGCCTGCCGCCCAAGTGCGGCAACCCCGGCCTCCACCGGGTCGCCCGCGAAGCGTATCAGGTCGGCCATCGCAAAGTCGCCGACCGCGACCGAGCACCGCTGCCGGATCCGGTCTTCGAGGGTGACGTTCCCTACCATCTCCCGGGCCAGGTTCCGGCTCGTGCTCGCTATCGCGTAGGCCTCCGGCGTGACCGCCGCAAGGTCAGTATACATACTTCCGGTGGTATCCCCGGGGCGTGATGATTCCTCTCGCATCAGTCTCATCCCTCCAGATCCTGGTCTCTTCTCCGCCGATAAAAACGATCGAATGCATGTCCACGAAGGCGAAGTGGTCGTTAAACTCCCCGAGCGTCGTGATCAACCGCTCCTCCCCCTCCCGGTAGGCGTTCTTGATCACCCCGACCGGCGTCGTCTCAGGGAGGTGGCGGCGGGCGATCCCGACCGCTGCATCGAGGTTGTGCGGCCTCCCCCGTGATCTTGGGTTATAAAGGACAACCGGCACCCGCATCCGGAACGCAAGATCGAGCCTCCGCTCGATCTCCTCCCGGGGGGTCAGGAGGTCCGAGAGGCTCATCGTGACGTAGTCCCCCGAGAGCGGCGAACCGAGGAGCGCCCCCGCCGAGACCGCGGCCGTGATCCCGGGGATGACCTCGATCGCGACCGTCGTGCCCGACCGTTCGGCCACCTCGAGCACGATGCTCGCCATCCCGTAGACCCCGGCATCCCCGCCGCTCACCATCGCGACGGTACGGTCGCATGCGAGTTCGAGCGCGCGTGAAGCGCGGTCGACCTCCTTGCCCATGCTGCTCCGGACGACCTCTTTTCCGGCGAGCATCGGCTCGACGAGGTCGAGGTAGAACCCGTTGCCGATGACGCAGTCGGCCTCGCCGAGGGCTTTTAAGGCGCGGGGCGTCATCTGCAGCAGGTCGCCGGGGCCGGTGCCGACGATGTATAATCTTCCTCTGTTATCGCGCGATTGCAGCCGTGACACCACCATATGTCTGTTTGGCAAGTACCAGAACCTTGCGTTTCGAAATCGCGAGCGCCGCGGGTTCCGCAACCCCGCCGAGCCCGATCAGGGGGGCACGCGAGGGCGACGGCGCCTCCTCTGCGTTCAACGTTTTGTCGTCCAGGAAGACAAGGTTACCGCCGAGTTCCGCGACGGCGTCAATGAGCCCCGTCTCGCTGCGCTTCTTTGCGGTCGTCGCATAGACGAGCACCTCTTCCGGGCTGATCCCGGCCTTCCCGAGCGCCTGCCGGACGGCCTCCACCACATCGGCCGCGCCGATACCCTTCCGGCACCCGATACCGACGGTGTACTCCCCCTTTCGGACGAGGAGGGCGACCCTGGGGCCCGCGACGACGATCCCGGGGCCGGTGACCGCATAGAGGGGCACGTCGCCGTCCAGTATCGCGGCGTTCACCGCCCTCGTGGAGTCGCGGTTCACGACGTCGCAGCCCGTGCGGGCGGCCACCCCCTCGACCGACTCCCGACCCCGGGTCTCGGTCGCGGTCGTGATCACCGGCTCTATCCCGAGAGCGGCAAGTTCCCGGGCAAGGTCGTTCCCGCCGTGGTGCCCGCCGACGACCGGGACGGCGTAGCGGAGATCCGGCCCGACCACCACCACCGCCGGGTCGCGCCACTTATCGGTGAGGAGGGGCGCGACCCCCCGGACGGCGATCCCGGCCGACATCAGGGCGACGATCCGGGAGTAGCCGGCGAAGGCTGTCCGAAAGGCGTCCGGCCCATAGGGAAGGACGTCGGCGCCGAGAGCGTCCGCGATCCGGCGGGCGCCGGGGAGGAACCGCTCGAGCGCGATCACGACCGTCCGGGTCATGAGTAGAGGACCGACCTCCCGAACCCGGACGTTGCCCCAACGACCGCCTTCCCGATGACGATCAGCGCCGTCCGCTCGATCCCGGCCGCCCGGGCCTTCGCCGCGATGTCGGCCACCGTCCCCCGGACGATCTTCTGGTCGGGCCAGGAAGCGTGGTAGACGACCGCCGCCGGGGTCTCGGGCGGAGACTCCACCCGGGCGAGGACCTCCTCCATCCGCTCCGTCCCGAGGAAGACCACCATCGTCTGCCCGAGGCGGGAGAACTCGGGGATCAGGTCGGCCTCAAGCGTCGCTCCCGCCGGGCGGGTGACGACCAGGCTCTCGGAGACATCGCGGAGGGTGAACTGGGTCTTCAGGGCTGCAGCGGCCGCAAAGAGCGACGAGACCCCCGGGACGATCTCGGCCTCGATCCCGCGCCGCTCGAGTTCCGCCATCTGCTCGACGATCGCGCCGTAGAGCGCCGGATCACCGGAGTGGAGCCGGACGACGAGTTTGCCGGCCCGAACATGCTCATCAATGGCATCGACGATCTCGGGGAGCGTCATCCCCCAGCTGTCAAGTCTCACCCCCGCACCCGACTCCGCAACAAGCGCCGGGTTCACGAGCGAACCCGCGTAGATGAGGACGTCCGCCCGCCGGAGGAGATCCATCCCCCGGACGGTGATGAGGTCGGGCGCCCCCGGCCCCGCACCCACGATGTAGAACTTATGCATGCGGCCGCCTCGCAAAGAGGATCGAGAAATAGTCGCTCTTCTCGGGGAGATCGACCCCCCGGTAGACCCGCTGTTCCGGCATGAACATCCGCTCGACGAGGACGAACTCCGAGTAGCCCTCCTCGGAGAGGGAGGCCGCGAGCGCCGCCGGCCGCCGGACCTTCATGAAGATCCGCGCCTCCGGCCCGTTCCCGTCCGAGACAAAAAATCCCCCGGCCACCGGGACGTTTGCGACCGACGCAAACGCGGTGATGGAGCTGATCCCGGGCTCGGTTGCAAACGAGACATCCGGGTAGCGTCCGGCGATCACCTCGCAGAGCCGTGAAAACGTCGAGTAGAAGTTCGGGTCGCCGATGATCCCGAACACCGTAAGACCGCTCCTGGC
>JAQVVW010000010.1 GCA_028698765.1 Methanoculleus sp.
GTTCGCGTTCAGTTCCGGGCCGACGCCGAGGATGCATCCTTTGCCGAGGTCGATCGCCTCCCGTTTCGGGGCGAGGCCGCGGGAGAGCCGGATGATGTAGCCGTCCCGGACGACGGAGTCGTCGCACCGGTTGACGATCCGGCGGTCGTGGGTGAGGATGTAGTCCACCTGCCCCGGAAGCCGCTTGAGAGCGAGACCGAGATCGGTGATCATCGGGTAGCCCGGCAGGTTCGCGCTCGTCATGATGAGGAGCGGGTGGGCGAGGTTCGCGAAGAGGAGGTGGTGCAGCCCGGTGTAGGGGAGCATGCATCCGATGGTGTGGAGGTCTGATATCGCCGGGAGAGACGTGGGATCACGCTTTTCGAGCACCACGATCGGGCGAGCCCGGGAGTGGAGGATCGCCCGCTCTTCGTCCGAGACGATCGCGAGCCGTTCTACCTCCTCCGGGGTCGCCATCACTGCGAGGGGTTGTTCCGTCCGGCCGAGGCGGCGTTTCAGAACCCCCGCCGCCTCCTCGGTGCAGGCGATATGAAATCCCCCGATCCCGCGGATGGCGACGATCGAGCCCGCGTCGAGGAGGGCCGCCGCTTCCCGGATGGGGTCTCCCGCCACCGCCGTTCCGTCGGCCCGGAGGAGGGCGAGACCCGGCCCGCAGGTCGTACAGGCGATCGTCTGGGCGTGGTGGCGGCGGCACGACGGGTCGGTGTACTCCCCCTCGCAGGCGGGGCAGACCGGGAACTCCGCCATCGACGTACGCTCCCGGTCATAGGGGATGGTGTTGATGATGCTGTACCGGGGCCCGCAGTTGACGCAGGACGTTGCCCAGTACCCCTCGTATCGGCCGCCCTGCGCGAAAATATCGGCGATGCAGTCGTCGCAGATGGCGACGTCGGTCGGGATGAACCCCGAGAGGCTCCCGGAGTTGCTTTCGAGGATGGTAAACCCTTCGGTCTGCCCGCCGCGCAGATTCTGGACATCTACGGAATCTATCTGAGATAATGGCGTTCCTTTAGAAACAGCCACCAGAAACTCCTCGAAGCGCTCGCCGAACGCATGGATCTCGACCTCGCTCCCGAGGTTTTTGACCGTCCCCGTGATCCCGAATTCCCTCGCTTTTGCATAGACAAAGGGACGAAACCCGACGCCCTGGACGATGCCCCGGATGATGATTATGCCACTGGTACGCATTGAGATTTCAGCAAAAATTTATGGAGTTATACCACCATATAACAATAGGGTATCGCAGTGACGGGACATATTAAAATTCTTAACGATCCAGTAGAACTGGTTCCTCTTCTCATAACGTTCAATAATGTCGATTATAAAAAGATCTACGAGCTCCTGAACAAGGCCTGGCTGACCGAGGAAGATCTGGTGGCGTATGCCGGCCCCTCGACAGTGACCGAGTGCCTTGCTATCCTCAAGAAGGGAAACCTGATCGAAGAACAGTGGCGGATGCCCAAGCCCGGAGAGAAGCCGTTGAAGGAGTACCGCGCGACATACAGCAAGTTCCGGGCCAGTTTCCAGTGTTCCATGGGCGATATCGGAGATCTGCTGCACATCGCCGTCTCGAACGACGAGGGTCTCCGCACGATTGTGGACTCGGTCGAGCAGGAGATCGTGGCCGGAACCACCTCCATCGGCGATATCTCCCGAAAATACGGGGTCAGCCCCACTTTCATCAAGGGACTGGCGAAGAGGATCCCCGGTCTCGACGTGAAAGGGCAGGGAATGGTGCTGCTTGACCGAATTCACTGACGACCCTCTTTACGTCATCCTGCGCAGCAAACGGGAGGCCACCCGGTTCCAGATTCTCGTAGAGGTCGCTGAACACCAGCCGGCCGTCCGCCAGCAGGAGATCGCCGCGAAACTCGGGGTGACGCCTCAGGCCGTCTCCGAGTACATCCGGGAACTGGTTGACGAAGGGCTGGTCACCGCTCATGGCCGGGGCCGCTACGAGGTGACGAAGAACGGGATCGAGTGGGTTCTGCATCACGCCGAGGCGCTTGAGTCCTACGCCCGCCACGTCAACCGCGATATCATCCAGCAGGTGGCGGTCTGGACGGCCATCGCCCGGGACGATATCCGGAAGGGGGATACGGTCGGTGTCTTCATGCAGGACGGGTGGCTTTATGCAACGAAAGAAGAGCAGAGCGCCACCGGCCTCGCGACCATGGACGCGGCACCGGGAGAAGACCTCGGCGTCGCCCAGTTGAACGGCATCATCCAGCACGAGGAGGGGCTCATTCACGTCTGCAAGGTGCCGCGGGTGGAGCGGGGCGGGTCCCGGCAGGTCAGCACGGATCTTCTCCGCGAGGCGATCCGGGACGTCGAGATGGTGGGCGCCGTCGGCCTCGAATCCTACGTGGCCCTCAGGAAGGCGGGCATCGAGCCGGATATGTTCTTTGGCTCAAGGGAAGGTGTCGTCGAAGCGGCGTTTCACGGTCGGGAGTGCGCAATTTTTATCGTCGATGAGGAGTTTACCGATTTCCTCAAACGTCTGGAGACGGTGGGGCTCACCTACACGATCCACGACCTGATCCCGTCATGAAAGTCATTGTCCAGCCCCAGAAAGGCACGTATAAACTGTTGTTCGTCGAAGGCGGCCGTGTCGAAGGTTCGGGTTTCGTCGACCTGACTGCGACCCCGAAGGGTCAGCGGCCGAAGAACTTCAAGATGCGCCGGCGCGGCAAACAGCTCAAGCCCACCCCGACCCGCGATCTCATCGCCCTGTTGCGCCGCTCCTCGGTGCTCCTTGCAGCGAGGAGCCCTGAGTTCGAGTCGTTCCTTGCCGATCTCCAGATCTCATGGTCGCGGATCAATATCTGCCGGTTCTGCCAGCTCGAGGACCGGTTCGTGCCGGTCGACAGGACGACCGGTGTGCGGTACGGCGGCGAGTGGATCTGCATGGAGTGCGCAAAGCGTGAGATGCGCCGGGAGCTCGGTTACCTGGGGAAGTTCGGCGGCTCGGTGCTCGTCCACCTGGAGAAACTTCTCGTTCAGGTTCGCGATCTCGACCGGGTGCTGGCGTCGGTGGGGCCCGAGCACCCCGACCGGAAGCGGACGCTCTTTGACCGGCTCGAGGCACACGAGGTTCAGGAGACCGCCCATATCACCGACCTGCCGTTGCCTCCCGCATTCGCGAAGGCCGCCGGGGTCGAGTACCTGATGCCCGTCCAGCAGCTCGCCGTCCAGAACGGCCTCCTCGAGGGGCAGCACCTCCTGGTCGTCGCGGCCACTGCGAGCGGCAAGACCTTCATCGGGGAGATGGCCGGGATGAAGAACTTCCTCGAAGGCCGGGGGAGGACGCTCTTTCTGGTTCCGCTGGTCGCGCTCGCGAATCAGAAGTATCAGCGGTTCCGCGACCGCTACGGCCATCTCGTCCGGGTCACGCTGCAGACCGGGGTGAGCCGTCTCAACCTCCCCGAGACCCGATCCTCAGGGGACCGGGACGTCAACGCTCCCGTGGTGGTCGGAACCTACGAGGGAATCGACCACGCTCTCCGGACCGGGCGATCCTTGAAGGATATCGGGACCGTCGTCATCGACGAGGTGCAGATGCTCGAAGACCCGGAGCGCGGCCACCGTCTCGACGGACTGATCGCCCGGCTCAAGCACATCGCGCCCGAGGCTCAGTTCCTCTATCTCTCGGCCACGATCGGGGCTCCCGGGCTGCTCGCGGAGAAACTCCAGGCAAACCTTGTCCGCTACGCGGACCGGCCGGTCCCGCTCGAGCGCCATCTCATCTTCGTCGAGCGAAACAAGAAGATCAACTTCATCAAGCAGATGGTCGCCGAGGAGTTCAAGATACGGTCGTCGAAGGGCTACCGCGGCCAGACGATCGTCTTCACGAACTCCCGCGCCCGCTGCCACGTCATCGCCGACGCCCTCGGAAAGAACGCCGCCCCCTACCACGCGGGGCTGACCTCCCAGGAACGCCGCGACGTCGAGCGGCGGTTCACGAACGGAGAACTTGGTGCCGTCGTGACCACGGCGGCGCTTGCCGCCGGCGTCGACTTCCCGGCATCCCAGGTGATCTTCGACGCCCTCGCGATGGGCATCCAGTGGCTCACCGTCCAGGAGTTCCACCAGATGATGGGGCGGGCGGGCCGGCCGGACTTCCACGACCTCGGCCGGGTGGTCATCATGGCGGAGCCCGGTGGGTCGTACTCCCGGACGTCCGGGAAGACCGAGGAGGAGGTCGCCGTCGGGCTCCTGCGGGGCGAGATGGAGGAGGTCGCGCCCGAGTACGACATGGAGCAGAGCACGGAGGAGTTCGTCGCGAACGCTGTGGTCTCGAGCGGCGACGAGCAGCAGGTCATCCGGATGACCCACGCGATGGTCGGGACGCTGGAGCCCGCCCTCCCCACGCTCCTCGACTACGGGCTGGTCAGGCGGCGGGGCGGGCGTATCGAACTCGCCGATATGGCCCGGGTGATGGCCGAGCACTTCATCGGCGCCGAGCGGTTGATGGAGATCAAGGACCTCGTCCGGCGCATGGACGACGCGGCCGAGATCGTCGCGGAGCTTGAGTGCGCCGAAGAGACGACGCCGTAGGGTTTTTTTCTTCAGGGTTTTCGGGACACTCGCCAGGAGATGGGGGGGAACTCCCCAAAGCCCGCGGTCATTTGTGCTTTTCGAGTTCTCTCGCCCCCAGTTTCACGTTTCGGGACATTGTAAAGCCCATGTACGGATTTTTCATTGGACTGCGCACCTGGCGGTGCTCGAGTTCCTGCCCCCGCCCTAACGGTGCTCCAGCTCCGTTCCTCGAAGACCTCCGGTCTTCTCGAACTCCTGCCCTACGGACAGTCGTTCTCTGGAACGTCGCACTTTCGGTCTTCTCCAGCGATGTCCCGTAGGGGCATCGCCTATCGCCATGACTGCCCCCGCCCCTCGGGGCGGGGAGGAGGCCGAAGGCCGGGGCGGGGTGGGGGTCTTACAGATAAGTGCGAGTATAGTTAGCCGGAGCCGCAAAGATACACTCTGGAGACAGGGGAGGGGGGAGTTCCCCCTCCCCGCGAGCCGCCACCCCTACGTGGCGATATCCGGCGGGAATCCGCGCATGGGATTTGCAACTATCAAAACATGAACCAGGTGCCACAGGAAACTAATGTTGTCCAAACCCCCTCACCGGTACCGCTCCAGGTACTCCCGCACCTTCTCCGACTCCACCCATCCTTCGTCGAGCTGCTTGAGGATCGCCTTGATCTGCCTGACCTGCTCCCGGATCTTCTCCGCCCGCGGATCGTCGATGAGGTCGGCCATCCCCTGGACGACCTGGAGAGGGTTTCGGATGTGGTCGGTCAGGACGGCGAACTGCTCGATGTTCCTCTCGATCTGCCGGTATGCCTCCATTCTTTCCCGCTCGATCCTCTCCCGCTCTCTCATCTCGCGCCTGAGGCTCTCGTTTGCCGCCCGGAGTTCTTCTGTCCGTTGCGTCACCAGTTCCTCGAGTCGATAGCGGTAGTCCATCAGTTCCTTCTCGGCCCGCCGCCTCTCCGTCACGTCCCGGGCGATGATGAGGATGGCCGGCGTCCCCCCGAGGGTGATGCGGTGAATGCTTGCCTCGACCGGGATTCGTTCGCCTTCCCGGGGGATCAGGTCGGCGGAATGCAGACGCTGGTCGCCCTTCTTGAAGTCGCTCCGGATGAGGATGACCGATCCGGGAGCACGGGCGAAGAGTTCGTCCCGGGTATATCCGAGGCACCGGCAGGCGAGCGCGTTCGCATCCAGTATCCGGTAGGGCGTCCCTTCCCTGCCGACGGCGCATACCAGCAGGAAATCGTTCCCGCTCTCGAAGAGGAGGCGGTAGCGGTCCCTGCTCTCCTGGAGATCGCGCCGGGAGCGCTCCAGTTCCACGAGCACCAGGTTGACCTCTTCGACAAACTGTGAGACCGGGTCGCCTCCGAGTGCAGGGAGGCGGGGTGGAACACTGCCCGTTGTCCTGATACCCTCGATGCTCGCATCCATGCCGGCGATGCGGGCGGCCACTTCCCGATCCTTGAGCCAGACGCCGAGCAGCCCGAAGGCGATGCCGGCGAGGATGAGTCCGAGGATCGGGGTATACGGGGAGACCCATATCTCCTGTGGAATACCGATCGGTACGAGGGTGAATGCACAAAACGGCGCCTGAGTGTGGGCGGGCGGCATATACAGGGCTGAAGAGGGAGGGGCCGGGAACCGGGACGCGTTTTTGCAGGGGGCCATGCCGTTGTAATGTCTCACTCGCCGGGCGGATACCCGCCCGCGACCTGCGAGGTGTACCAGGAGGTTGCCCGGTCACCCGGCAGGAACCTATCGTGGCGATTCCGACGCGCTTTTCAGCTGCGCGCCACTGTAACCCATGATAGCGAAATGAATATATAAAGTTTCCCCTCACGGGCGAGAGATTTTTCTGCCATAATCATCGTTTTCATTCGGAGGTGCGAACGCTCCCCGGCATCGGAGGTGTATCCTGCCTCTCTCCGGCAGCGGGGAAAGGCGGTGTGCAGGATGAAAGCCGCCTACTCCTGCCCTGAGCTGCCGGCGGCCGTGCGGGCGCTCCTCTGCATCATCACCGCGAAGATCACGGTTCCGAGGAGGCTTATCGCGCCGCCCACGTAGAAGACGGCGTCGATGCCGATGTAGTCCATGAAGACGCCTCCCATCAGCGGTGCGATGATCATGCCGATCCCGAAGACGGTGTTGTAGGCGCCCATTGATGTCCCCATCCCGATAGTCCGGCCTGCATCGACCGTCAGGGCCATGATGGCCGGCTGCTGGATGGCCCCGCCGATGCCGACGAAGGAGGTGATCACGAGCAGGGGCAGAAACGACCCCGACAATGGGATCGCAGCGATCGACAGCGCTGCTATCGCCGAGCCCACGACGATCAGGACGACCTTGTCCCCGGCGTCGGTGATCCTCCCCACCGGCACCTGGAGGAGCGCCATCAGGAAGGTGTTCGCGGAGAGGACGACGCCCACCTCGAAGGGGGTGATCGCGATGAGCGGGCCGAAGACCGGGATGAAGACCATCATGCCTCCGCGCCCGAGGGCGCTGATGAAGGAGAAGACCATGACCCCCCGCATCACCGGCAGCCTGAAGATCTCCCGGAGCGGGACGGCGTCCCCTTCCTGAACCGTGAACGTGCCGCGTTTTGCCTCGGGAAGAGAGATGCCGACGAGGAGCGTGGCGAACGCCGAGAGGGCGGCCATGACGTAGAAGACCGAATCCAACCCGAACGTGTCGTTCAGGAACCCGCCGAGCAGCGGCCCCATCCCCATGCCGAGGAACATCGAGATAGAGAAGTTCCCCATATGGCTCCCCTCCCTCCCCTTCTCCGAGAGGTCGGCGACGTAGGCCATGGCTATCGGGACGACCATGGCCGAGGCGATCCCGTGGGCGAAGCGGACCGCCGTGAGCGAGTAGACGCTGTCGGCGACGATGTATGCAAGCGAGAGGACCGCATAGGCGAACATGCCGATGAGGATGATCCATTTCCTCCCCCGGCGGTCCGATATCCGGCCGACGATGGGCATGAAGACCGACCGGGAGAGTGAGAAGGCCGAGAAGATGATGCCGAGCCAGATGCCGGTCGCGCCCAGGTTCTCTGCGTAGATGGGGAGCAGCGGGCTGACGATGCCGAGCCCGAGCATGGTGGCGAAGACGGAGATGAATAAGACGTTATAGATGCGTTTGGCGGTGTTCATGCAGTTACACTCGATAAGGATCAGGCCCGCGAACAGGGCCAGTGTGGGTTTATTCTACAGTTGCGAGGAAAAAAGTTGGCGGTACTGCGGCATATATATTGGGCTGAGATCAGGTCCGCTGCGCGACGCAGCACCACCGGTCGTAGAGCGGATCGCGGCGGTTCTCGAAGACCTCGGTCGTTCTCCCCTCCCGCGTGCACCACTCCTCCACCCTTGCTGCCTCCTCCTGTGTACCGACGGTGATCAGCGTCTCATCGGTGAGAGCGAGGAGATTGCCGACGATCGCTCTCCAGAGGGCCGTGTTGTAGGAGTAGATCTCCCCGACCATGAAGGCCGCGCCGAGGGGCACCGGAGCAACGTAGCGGGACGCTTCCCGCGCGTCGATGCACATGGTGTCGGAGGGGACGAGGCGTCCTTTTGCGAGGCCGAGCGCGAGGAGGCCCGGGTCGTTGTCGTAGGCGAGCGCCCGCACCCCTCCCGCCCGGAGGGCTGCGGTGCCGACCCCCGACCCGCAGCAGCAGTCGAGGCAGGGTGTTCCCGCACGGTCGACCCAGACATCGTCGAGGAGGTCGCGGATCTTCCCCTGGCGGTCGGGGCGCAGGTCTTCGAGGGCGGGGATGGTGATCTTCGAGAGTTCCGTGCTGTAATACTCGCGGACCGCCGAGAGCCATGCCTCCCGGCTCTCCTGGTAGATATCGCCGCCGACCGCCTCGAAGCACTCGATGGCGGCGAGCGTCGGCTCCCGGAAGAGGAACGAGGCGGCGTGCCACCCCTCCTCGTCATGGAGGGCGAGAGCAATCGGCTCCTCCTCCTCGTCGACCAGCAGCCGGGCCTCGTCGGGTGCAGCCTGGAGCAGCAAGATCGTGCATGCGTCCGCCGTCAGTTCCGCAAACGACGGTTCGACCAGCCGACACCTCTCGACCTCGAGGATGTCTGCAACCTTCACGCCGCTCGCCTCTCGATCTTCATGCCGCCCGGCGCCCGGATGACCCCGTCCACGCGGGCGTCCTCGTGCAGGGTGAGACGTTTGCAGGAGACGTTCCCGAGGATATGCGCCTCCTGCTCGATCGTCACGTCGCCGTCGCTCTGGACGTCGCCGTGGACGGCCGTACCACTCGCGATGCTCGCATCTTCGCGCGCATGGAGGCTCCCGAAGATCGTCGTCCCCTCGCGGACGGCGATCGAGCCTGCACGGATGTTCCCGTGCAGGCGGCACCCCGCCCCGACGGCCATCTTCTCCGGGACGGAGAACGTCTGCATGTTGAGGACGGCGCCGGTCGGGATCATCAGCGGCGTGGCATTGGGAGTCTCGTCTTCACCGAAGAGTTTTTCGATGACGGAACTCAGTTCTTCCTCCTTCTCGATCCCGAGGACGGCCACCAGGTACATCATGATGTAGATGATGACCGGCATCGGGTTCCGTATGGAGATCCAGCCTTTTGCCTCGAACCCGCGCTCTATCTGGACGTTGTCGCCGATATCGAGGTCGCCCTTGACGACCAGTTTGCCCAGGATCTTCACCCCTTCGCCGAGGTAGGCGTCCTCCTCGACGACGACGTCCCCGGCGATCTCGCACCAGTTGTCTATTCTGGCGTCGCCGTTCGCAACGATGTTGCCGTTGATCTTGCTGAATTCACAGACCACGACGTCGTTACCGAGGAGGCCGTAATCGATCCGGCATCGCTCGCCGATGACGATGTCCTGCTCGGTCTTGAGCGTCCTCTCCTGGAGCTCGGTGTTGTCCGGGAGGGTGCAGCCCTTGATCCAGTCGTGGTCTCCTGTTGGTTCCATTTACCCGGTATAATCTTCATGCGCCATACTTATGACTCTTATTAATTAGATCCAGGATGATCGGCATGAGATCGCGGCCGCGGATACGGTGCAGCCCCCCCTCCGCGCACGAAACCTCGTCGAACCGGTTCGTCCGGTCGACCCGGATGCCGGGGCCCCTGATGACGACCGGAACCGGGTCGGCGCTGTGGTCTTTGACCGAGCAGGGCGTGCTGTGATCGGCGCAGACGACGATCAGGGTGTTCTCGAGATCGAGCAGCGGCGCGAGAGCCTTATCAATCACCTCGATGAAGTCGCGTTTCTGGATCCCTTTCCCGTCGTGGCCGGCCTCGTCCGCACCCTTGATGTTCATCAGCACGAAGTCCTTTCGGCCAAGTTCCCCTATCGCCGCCCTCACCTTGGCGTCGAGATCGGAGTCGACCGATCCGGTCGTCCCCGGCACCGGGATGTGTTCGAGCCCCACGACCTTCCCGATCCCGGAGATGAGGGTGGCCGCCGAGATGACGCTCCCGGAGAGGCCGTAGCGCTCCGAGAACTGCGGGAACGCACCCATATTCCCGGCGCCCCGGATAAGGAGGAGGTTTCCCGGCGGGAGCCCTTCCTTCATTCGCCGGGCGTTCACCGGGTGGTTCTGGAGTATCTCGCCGGACTGGCGGATGAACTCGTTGCAGGCAGCGGCGGTCTTCGCATCCGCCGGGTCGGCGGTGCACGGCCGGACCGTGAGCGGCCGCACCCCGTCCTTCTTCGGGTCGTTTGAGGAGACCTTATCGCCGAGCCCCTCCCCGACGAGGGCGAGAGCCGCCCGGTGGCCGGCGCCCGCCTCGAACCTGAAGCCGACGCCGAGTTCCGAGAGGTCGACGCCGTCCCGGATGGCCTCTGCAAGCGGTTCCGTTCCGGATATCCGGCCGGCCCGGCGGTCGGTGACGAGTCCGGCCGCGTCCACGGTGGCGAAGTTGCATCGGAACCCGATCATCCCGGCGGTCATGTGGATGCCGGTTCCTTCGGCCTCGAGCGGGCCGCGGCCGGTGTAGAACTCCCGCGGCGGGTAGCCGAGCAGGGCGAGGTGGGAGGTGTCGGACCCGGGCCGTATCCCGGGCGCGACAGTATCCATGATCCCGGATATGCCTTCGGCGACGATCTGATCAAGAACCGGGGTCCGTGCAGCGGCGAGCGGGGTCAATCCATCCAGCGCTTCACAGGGGCGGTCGGAGATCCCGTCCAGTACCAGGAAGAGAACCTTGTCAGCAATCATCGAGAACAGGTGCGATCCAGAACCTGATTATTCTTCCCGGTGAGCAGCGGTGTCCCGGGTCGCCGGGCAGTTCTTCCCCTTCTGGACAAGTTCCAGACACCGCTCGATCCGGAGAAGCGCCTCCATAGCGAGGGTTTCGCCCCTGTCGCGGCACTCCTCGGCGCACCCGAGCATGATGAGGATGTTTGCCGTCTTGATCGTCTCGGCCGCAAGGCACCGGAGTTCTCCGGCGAGTTCCTCGCCGAGGACGGTTCTCATCTCGCACGCGGTGTTGTAGATCTGGTGCGAGCACCGTTCGAGCATCGCGTTCGAGGAGAGAACCCGGGCGCTGCCGCTCTCCCTCTCCCTGAGTTCGTCCCACTCCCGGCGGAACCGGACAATCATCCTCATGATGATCCTCCGTGTCATCATCTCCCGCTCGTCGAAGTCCCGGTGATTGAGCGCGACCCCGTTTATCCGCCGGACCCTCACCTGCTGCCCTTCTGCCGCCACCGCCGTCACCTCCCTCTTGTATTCCGGTGGGGGTATACCCCGTCATAGGGCATATATCCTTCGTGCCGTTCCCCTCCGGTGTTCGATGGGGCGCGACAGGCACGGGAATTCTAAAAAAAAGCGAGCGGCAGGGCCTTATACGGCCGCAACCTGCTCGAGTTTGGACTTGGTGATCTCGACCCGGCGGATCGGATAGATCGTCTTGACGACCTTGAAGATGTCCCGGGCCATGTCGCCGGAGACGATCTCCTTGACCAGGGTCTCGAAGTCGCTCTCGGCTGCTCTGGCGGCGAGAGCCTGGGAGATTGCCTGCCGCACGGCGTGGACCTGGCTCTGCTCGGCTCTCGAGAGGGTGAGACAGACGACCGTCACCCGCAGGAGTTTCTTGTCCTTGCTGACGACCGGGTGGATGGTGTCGATGCGGGATGCCCGCCGCTTGACCATCGACCGGAGGTAGTCGCGGGTCACTTCGTGCCCGATGAACTCGGTGTACGCGGCGTCGCCGGCCACGTTGTTGATCTTGAATCTCATCTTGATGTGGGACTTCGAGTAGTCCTGCACGACTTCGCCGAGCGTCGCGGTCATGATGCGGCCGACCATGTTCTCGGGGTCGGCGGATATGGCGTCGCCGATCTCGGTCTTGCCGAAGGCATCGGGTACGTAGACACGGTACCACTTCTTGGCCTTCCAGCCTTCCAGCCTTCTTCCAACCTGTTTCTTCTTTGCCATGGTATCACTTCTCTCTGTTATTATCGATTTTTAGTCCGTTTGATCCTGGTTCCACTCCGGCACTCCCTGTCTCGCTCTCCCGCCGTTTTGAGGCAGCGGTGCATACGTCCTCCGCTATCGCCAGGTTCATGAGGTAGTCGTCCACCGAGGCGGTGATCGACCGGAGCCTGGTCCCCTCGATCTCGGCCCGCACTCCGCCCTTGATCGCGGTTGTCCGGATCAGGGTGAGGTTGTCGGGTTCGAGTGCCGCGGCCACGCATTCGGGGTGGCCGTGCGGCGTCTCGATGGCGCCCTCGATCCGGATCATGCGGGAATCGCCTCCTGGAGTGCCTGCCTGAACCGGTCGGCCTGGTCGGCGGCGATCCGGGCACCGGCACGACGGCGGTGTCCGCCGCCCCGGCCGCCGCACGCTTCCGCGACCGTTCGCATCACCGTGTCGAGATCGAGGTCGATGCCCGGCGGGCAGCGTGCCGAGACGGAGCAGTGGTCGCCGCTCATGCCGATGACGAAGACGGGGCCGTTCTGGACGAGGTCGTTTGCAAGCGCGTCCGCGACGTCGCTCGCGACTCCTCCGTCGTCCACTCTAAAGAGGGCGACGCGCTCGTCGAGACGGCGCGCCCCTCGGATGCCGGCGACGACCGCCTGCCGGTAGCGGGCGGTTATCTCCCAGGCATCCTGGACCGCGTGGCTCGAGCGGAGGCAGAGCGATGCGCCGATATCCCCCTTCCCGGCCTTGCCGCAGGCGTCGACGACGGCGGCGAGATTCAGGGCCTCGTCGATCACCTCGCGGCCGAGGCTGTAGGTGGTGCCCCAAATAGCGGAGAGCGCGGAGACCGAGGCATTCGGGGCGGCCGTGAGGACGACCCGGGTGAGGAGCGACTCGGTATCCAGGTCATCCTCGTCGGTGACTTCCGCGACGAGCGCCCTCGCCGTGTCGGGCTCGCCGGAGAACCCCGTGAGGTAGGGGTCGACGGCGAGCGCGAGCTGCTCGACGAGCCCTCGTCCCGGGAGGCGGAGGCCGCGGCGGGGGGTTATGAACCCGTTTGCGATGCCGTCGTTCACGATCTCCCGGTTCGGGCCGTCGAGCGGCTGGCCGTCCCCGATGATCCCGAGGAGCGCGAGCCCCACGAGATCCCGGTTGTCTCCCATGCGCTGGGCGACTATGTAGGCCGCGCCGGCCGCCGAGAGGTCCCGGTCGCCGTCGATCCCGGCGAGGTGCGGGTTGACGTGATAGTCTCCCTCGAAGCGGGGCAGGTGGTGGTCCACCACCATGACGTCGCCGGGGAGGTCCGTGAGTGCCGATCCGAAGTCGCAGAGAAGCACGCTGCCGTCGCCGGGGAGGTCGGCCGTGGTGATGCCGGGGCGGATCCTCAGCCGGAACCGTCCGCCCTTGCGGAACATGGCGTGGCAGAGGATGGATGCGGCGGCTATGCCGTCGGCATCGTGGTGCGCCAGCACCTCCACGAACTCCTGCTCGAGCAGGCGGTCGGCCAGGCTTGCAGCAGCGGCGTCAAGCGACATGGATCATCAGCGGGTGAGCAGGATCTCCGCGGTCTCCG
>JAQVVW010000252.1 GCA_028698765.1 Methanoculleus sp.
GGGCGCGGTCGGCATCGATGAAGAGGTGATCGCGGTCGGGGGCACCGCGACCGGAGCCGATACCGTCTGCGTCATCCGTCCCGCGCATACCGCAGCGTTCTTCGACCTGCAGGTGCGCGAGATCGTCGCCATGCCGAGGAACCGGTGAGCATGACGCTCAAATCGGTCACCGGTGCCGCCGGGCTCCTCCGGCAGCACCCTATCCTCTGGCTGATTGGGGGTGTCATGGGCGCTCTCGCGGTTCTCAACCTCGTCATCCCCATCTACGGCGGGGCGTTCTACGTGCAGCCCCTGGCACTCCTGCAGGTTCTCGTGATGCCGTTTCTGGTCGGCGGCGTCTACGGCACGATCCGCGCGGAGAACTTCTCCATCGGCGCGTTCGTAGAATCGGGGAAGACCTACTACTTCCGGATACTCCTCCCGGCACTGGTCATCTTCTTCGCAATAGTCCTGACCATCATCCTGCTCGCGATACCGCTCGCGCTCATCAGCGCCGGAGCCGCCGCAACCGTGACCCCGCTCCTCTTCGGGGTCATCCTCTCGATCGCCTTCTTCACGTTCTTCTACGACACCGTGGCGGTCTTTGAAGAGACGGGTGTCTTTGAGTCGATCCGGCGGAGCGTCGAGTTCGTGATGAACAACATCGGCAGCGTTCTCGTCTTCTACCTGACAAACATCGTCGTCTTCGCGGTGCTCGGGTTTATCGGCCTCTTTGCCTGGACGGCACTCCTCGTGGAGAAACTCGAACCGCTCACCACCATGAGCCCCGAAGAACTCCAGGTGGTGATGCCGGAGGATCTCCTCGCGCTCATCGGGACGGAAGGGATATGGATCACCGCAATCGTCTATGCGGTCGTGATCGTGCTCTTCTCGGTCTTCCTCTACGCCTACAAGGCGAGTTTCTTCAAAAACCATGTCGGCGTCTCTCAGGTGCAGCAGGGGGAGTACGACGAGAAGGGGCGCTGGTACAAATACTGACGCGGCAAAAGAGGCGGCTTATCCTTTTTTCCCCCGGGTATCGTGAACCGTTGTGACCGGGCATGGCGCACCTGTCGGCACTCATGCTTCGGTTCTACGAACCCTCGCACCCCCCACCACCGATCACTACCCATAAAACCCCTCGCGGCTAACGCCTCTGGATGAAAGTGATGGTCGGGGGGACGTTCGATCCCCTGCATGCCGGGCACCGGAAACTTCTCTCCCGCTCCTTTGAACTCGCCGGGCCCGATGGAGAGGTGATCATCGGATTGACGACCGACGAGTTTGCCGGTGCAAAGGTGCATCCCGTCCACATCTACGAAAGACGGCTTGAGAACATCACGTCATTTATTCGCGAACACGGCTACACCGCAACGTGGACGGTCATACCGCTCACCGACCGCTACGGCACCGCTCTCGACGCGGACTTCGAGATCCTGGTCGTCTCCGAGGAGACCTTCCCGGTCGCCGTTGAGATCAACGAACTCCGGCGCGAGCGGGGGAAGAAAAAAGTAGATCTCCACGAGATATCGTGCGTCCTCGCCGAAGACGGCCGGCGGATCTCGAGCACCCGGATCTACCGGGGGGAGATCGACCGGCAGGGACGCCTGATCAGATGATGTGGTTTGCGATATCGTCCTTGATCAGCCAGTCGCAGTAGAGGCAGTGCAGCCCCTTATCGAGCACCTCGAACGTGCTCTCGACAGGCTCGTTCGTATTCGTGATGCAACCCGGGTTCGGGCACCTGACCACGCCCCTGAGGATCTCCGGGATCTCCACGCCTTTCTTCTCCACGACCTTGTAGTCCCGGATGATGTTGATCTTCGCATGCGGCGCAAGCAGGGCGATCCGGTCGACCTCCTCCGCGCGGAGTTCCCGGTTCTCAACCTTGACGATATCCTTCTTCCCCATCCATTTGCTCCTGACGTTCGTCGCGATGCTCAGGCATTCCCGGGTCGACCCGGTGATCCCGAGGATCCGGAGCACGTTCAGCGCCTCGCCGGCGGTGATATGGTCGATGACGGTGCCGTTCTTGATGGGGCTGATGATCAGCCCCCCCGACGGGTCTTTCCTGCTCATTTCATCACCTCGTGGAGGAGCGCCATCCTGACGGGGACACCGTTCCTCGCCTGCTCGAAGTAGCGCGCGTACGGCGTGCTGTCCACCGCCGGATCGATCTCTCCCGCGCGCGGGAGCGGGTGGAGGATCATCAGCCGCTCTTTCACGCCGTCGAACAGGTCGGTCGTGATCCGGTAACTGGACGCGACGTCGTAGTAGGATGCCGAGTCCGGGAACCGTTCGCGCTGGATCCTCGTGACGTAGAGAACGTCGAGTTCCCGGATCGCCTCCTCGATGTTCGGGTGCTCGATGACCTCCATGCCGCGCTCCCGGAGTTCAAGGGTGATGTTCGCCGGCATCTCGAGCCCTCCGGGTGCGACCGTGTGCAGCGTGACGTCGTAGAGGGAGAGGGCGAGCGCGAGCGAGTGCGCCGTCCTGCCGTAGCGGAGGTCCCCTAAAAGCCCGACGTCGATCCCGTCGATCGGCATCGACTGCCTGATGGTGTAGAGGTCGAGCAGCGTCTGGCTCGGGTGCTGCCCCGCGCCGTCGCCGGCGTTGATGACCGGCACCGAGGTGAACTCGCTCGCGAGCCGCGCCGCCCCTTCCTTTGGGTGGCGGAGCACGACGGCGTCCACGTAACTGCTGATCACCCGGATGGTGTCTGCGAGCGTCTCTCCCTTGACGATGGAACTCGCTTCCACGGAATCGACACTGATCGACTTCCCGCCGAGCCGGCCCATGGCCGCCGCAAACGACATCCTCGTTCTGGTGCTTGGCTCGAAGAAGAGAAGCGCCAGGAGTTTGTCGTCAAGCAATCCGGGCTGGTAATTGCCGGTGTCGAACTCCTGCGCCCGGTCAAGCAGGTGATCGAGATCACTCCTCTCAAAATCGCGGATCGATATAATGTGGTACATCGTGCGGTTACCTTCCGGGGCATCTGATCCGGCACAGGAATCCGGATTGTTCCGCCCCCTTCCTCTCCTGAATAGTGGTTCGCCGCGCACCCACTAATACCTTTTTTTGGGTGCGTGGGTCTACCCCCATGACAACCTTTGTCACCTCCGCCCGCCTCATACTATTTTCAGGAGAGAAAGTGCATGTCCGAAGAGAATGTAGAATACGCGCCTGAAGTCTGCTGCCACTGCGAGGGGCTCGGATGCATGTACTGCAACAAAACAGGCACCGTGATGGTGCCGCAGCCCCCGCAGAAATGCAGGCACTGCGACGGGGAATGCTGCATCTACTGTGGCTACACCGGGTGGGAACACCCGCTGAAGGAGTAAACCCCTCTATCTGGCGGGGCTCGTTGGCGGCATGATAAGGAG